>JBCBGJ010000037.1:0-11359 GCA_038526925.1 Pseudomonadota bacterium | reverse complement strand
GAGTTAGAGAGCATTACTGAGTTCGATCCTTTGACGGGGCGCAAGTCAGAGACTTTGCCGGCCATCAAACTCTACGCAAACAGCCATTACGTGACACCACGCCCGACGCTCAATCAAGCCATTGATCAGATCAAGACTGAGCTCAAACAAACCCTCGCGCATTTTCAGAAAGAGGGAAAACTCCTCGAAGCACAACGTATTGAGCAGCGCGTTCAGTATGACCTGGAGATGATGGCTGCCACTGGTAGCTGCAATGGGATCGAAAACTACTCGCGATATCTCACGGGACGCAAACCCGGCGATCCGCCCCCAACCATGTTTGAGTATCTTCCTGACAACGCATTGGTCTTTGTCGATGAGTCGCACCAAACTGTTCCGCAAATCGGGGCGATGTACAAAGGAGACTTCTCGCGAAAACGAACCCTCGCCGAATACGGCTTCAGGTTGCCTTCTTGCTTAGACAACCGGCCGTTGAAATTTGAAGAGTGGACGGCAATGCGGCCGCAGACGGTGCATGTTTCGGCGACGCCCGGGCCTTGGGAGTTGGAGCGCACGGGCGGCGTGTTCACCGAACAAGTCATCCGTCCGACCGGCCTGCTCGACCCGGAAGTGGAGGTCCGCCCCGTCTCGACCGGCACCACCAACCAAGTCGATGACCTCACCGCAGAGATCCACACCACCACCGCCGCTGGTTATCGCACCCTGGTCACCACACTGACCAAAAAGATGGCCGAAGACCTGACTGAATACCTGCACGAGCAAGGCATCAAAGTCCGCTACATGCACTCCGATGTCGACACGGTGGAGCGGATCGAAATCATTCGCGACCTCCGCCTTGGCGAGTTCGACGTCCTCGTCGGGATCAATCTGCTGCGCGAAGGCCTCGACATCCCGGAATGCGGCCTGGTCGGCATTCTCGACGCCGACAAGGAGGGTTTCCTGCGGTCTGAAACCTCGCTTGTGCAAACGATTGGCCGGGCCGCGCGCAACGCCGATGCCCGCGTCATCCTGTATGCCGACAAGATTACCGGCTCAATGCAGCGCGCCATGGAGGAGACCGAGCGCCGCCGCGAGAAACAGGAAGCCTATAATACCGAACACGGCATCACCCCGACGACAATTAAGCGCGAAGTGGCCGACATTCTGGGCGAGCTGGGCGAGAAGCCCGGCGGACGCACACAGCTCAAAGGTGGCAAGTCCCGCCGCAAAGCCCTGGCCGAGGAGCAAGCGGCGTACGAGCCCGGCCAAGGCCACAACCTCAAGGCGGTCGTCGCCGATCTCGAAAAACAAATGCGCGAAGCCGCCGCCAATCTCGAATTCGAAGAAGCTGCCCGCCTCCGCGACCAAGTCAAAAAACTCCGCGAGGAAGAGCTTGGGCTTTAGGAGCGGGGCTCTATTTTACTAAAAGAAGACATAACGAAATCGCCAAATCGCCCAAACGTAGACTTGAACCAGTAGTTCAATATACGACCGCCCTTGAATGCATTTCATGCCTCCAGCAGCATAACGACCCCTGACTGACTCGCAGTTGCCAATATTTCGCTGCGCTGTGAGACCAGGGTCATTCTGCCGTGAAAGATGCCGCGCTTAATGGCGTCGAGTTGCGCCACGCAGAGCGTCCATTCCGTGAGTTGATTGCTGACCATACGAATAGAGTTGTCTAGGCTAATGGCGCCTGCTGGGCGCCCGATACTCAGATGGATGGCTTCTGGGAGATAGTCTGCGATGAGTGCCAGAAATCGCGCTGAAGAGGTTATAGGCTGCCTTGGCGATCGAACCCAGAAGAGCAGTCGTCCGTCTTGGGGCTCTGCCGCTAAGCGCATCTCCAGAACGGTATGCAAGTCTCCAGGATCTGCGCGGACGAATGGAATATCTGTGCTCTTCCCAGGCGACGTGAATTCGATATCCCGTTTCCATTGATAATCGCCAATATCACGCCGGGTGCCGAAGCTTGCAGACAATCGGACCTGAGGCGGTCCCACCGTCGTCAAGCGTGCAGAGGCGATGTCGATCGACCGCCCAGGCCTATGATGCTCCAGACTAACCGTGACCGTGTCATGGACCTTCGGGGCTTCGAGGAATTGGGCACTGGCTTGGATCAGAGGCTTCCCGGTCACCTGCTCCAGCGCATCGATCAAGATCGCTGTACAGGCACCGCCACTGAGATGTTTCGCACCAGGTGGGCCAAGGCACAAGTGGCGATCAACGCCCATGGACCAGATCTCATCTGGCCCAGCCTTCAGGCTGAGCAGGTTCATAATCGTATCAGCGCCCATATTCGACTATGCTCGCTCTGTAGCGACGGGGCGGGACGCGATAGCGCCTGCAAAGAAGAGAAGCCCGCCCGCGATGGAGACATTCTTGAAGAAGAGCGACAGCTCTAAGGCCGCGATATCTCCATCCATATTCCAGAAATCATGGAAGAAGACATTGGTGCTGAGCGTGAACATGGCCAGTGCCAAAGCGGCGAGCGCTGCGCCCCGGCGTCCGAGTGCCACCAACGCGCCGCCAATCAATTCCAAACCGATAACGAGAGGCAAAAGCAAGGGAGCCGGCGATAGTCCCACCGCCTCCATGCTGGCCAGCGTCGCTTTATAGTTCAGAACTTTGTTGAGACCGCCCAAGAGAAAGAGCGAGGCGAGCGCGATGCGCCCGCCCGCAAGCGCCCAGACCGAGAGGTTCGACGACGCGATCATGAGGCTGTCTCGGCAAACTCAGCGTCGGCTTGGGCTTTAACGACATCAAGCGCGTTCTCCATGAGCGGGCGCATATCATTGTTTACGAAGCGCTGAACGAAGAAGCGCTTGTACCCAGCATTCGGTTTCAGCGAATAGGTCCAGGTGAGCTTCGACTGCCCGTACGGCAGCACTTCCCATGATTGCTGACCCAAGGCGTAATCGAGATTGTTTCCAGCCGCAGCTGTAAAGTCCCAAACCTGGTAGCGAAATAGAGTCGGGAAGTCATTTTCAAGCACTCGCTCGAGGGTGTAGTGGCCATCTGAAAACTCTAAGCGCCTCACTGAGCCTTCCTCTGGCCAAGTTCCCGATACGACAACAACATCGACCGGCTTTTTGATATTGTCGGTTTCCTCCATCGCCGCGACGATTTTGTTTCCATCTGCGATAAAAGCGCGGAGCGGTTCTAGCGGCGCATCAAATATGCGCTCTGTTTCATAGATGGCATATTTTCCCCCAGAAGGTTCGGGCGCTGTGCCAGTATATTGCGGCGGCTCTGTTGGCGGAGCCACTGTTCCCGCGCAGGCCGTAACGGCGACCGCTAACAAAGGAATGGTCAAATTTCTGAACGTGAGGATAGTCATTGAAGGCTCCAGCTTAAGAGGTATAATACGAACTTCGTATTAATCAAGCGTGAGAGACGAAAATGGCGAAAACCCAAGCTGAGCAACTGCTGGAGAGCGTTGGGACTCTGTTGCAATTGTTCACGGTCAATGAAGAGCGTTTCCCCTCGGCAGAAGGGCGCATGCGCTACAATCCTATAGATTTCCAGACGCTCCGCTTTGTCGATGCTCATCCCGGGGGTCGAGGCATTGATGCCGCAAAGGCTCTCGGCGTTGCGCCAACCACGGTTCAGTCTTCACTGGATCGAATGATCCGCAATGGGTTGATTGAGCGAAAGCCTCACGCCGTCAGCAAGCGCGCTAAGGCCCACTTCTTGACCAAAGAAGGTCAGAGCGTCCGAGCTGCGATCCATCGCCAGGACATCTCGAACATGGAAGCCATGCTTAGTGTTTTAACAGTGGACGAGCGTATCGCCGTGATCGAAACACTCGACAAAGTGGTTGCAAAATTAAATCAGAGCGCCCCGGCCTAAACAGCCGTCTGCGGCCTATGTTGGGAATTGGTGAGTGCTCGCGATAGCCAAATTCCAATGACTGCTCTTGCTTGCTTCTCAGCGAACAGGTTTTCCCCTCATATCCAATTCGCCGCGTAAGATGCCGAAGACTTCGTCGACGCGTTTCTGGCGCGTTGGGTCCGTCTTTGCTGCGGCGACTCGATAGGCCAGGCCGCGTCGTTTTCCGGCGGTTGAGGCGTTCCAAAGGGCGCGTTCGGCAGGGTGGTTTGCTAAAGCGTCAGATAAGTATTCAGGCACATCAACAGCCTCTTGATCGGCGACTTTGAACCGGACGCCCAAAATATCGCCGACGCGCGCATCGACCGCATTCAGGATGCGTTTTGAGAGCAAAATGTACCATCGGCCTCTCACGGGTGTCAGGGAGGCGTCGATTGGAAAGTCGGATACTTCACCGGAGATTCTTAGTCGCGGGTGCTCCTTTAGAGGGAGCTCGCGTGCGATCTCATCCGGAACGAAGAGGACGGTGTAAGCATACTTGTCGCTGCCGACATCGTGGTACTCAACGGGCGCTTCAAACGCATGGGGGTAAAAGCTCATCCGTTTGACCTGAGACGGTTGCAGCAAATTTCAACACCTGTTTCTGCTTGTATGGACCCTCTGCCAGGCCACACATCACGCGTCGAAGCAGGTCTCGCAAAAGTCTAAAAGCATTCGATTGAACGCGCTCGGCGTCTCTAAAAAGGGCGCGTGTCCGACTGTTTCGAGCAGTTTGAAGGGGTGGGTGCCAGCTTTTGAAGTAAGATCCAAGCTGCTAAAATAGTCTGCCGACACGAATGGATCTTTGACCCCATGGAGGATCAAGAGAGGCCCAGGCCAGGTTTCGACAATGGCCCGTTGATCGTGCAGGTCCTGGCCGCTTTGCCAGTGCTGCACCATAAAGGCGCGGCTGCGGCCATCGGTTCTGACTCCGGTCTGGAGAAGCTCGTCTGGGATCGCCGCGGCCGCGCCGTAAACGGCTGACAGGTAGCCTGACAGCTCGGCCTCTGAGGGCGTTTCCAGACCTGTCACGTGGTTAAACTCGCCGGGGAGGAAGGCGTTTGCGGCGTCTTCAAGGTTGAGTCCAATTGGCGGGGTCCCGAAGATCATCAGACCGGCATAGTCAGGGGTTTCGCCCGCCATTTGGATCGCGACATGTCCGCCCAGCGACCAACCGCAGAGCAATGGCCGCGTCACGCCGGTCGCCTCGCACAGCGCTGCTGCCGTCTTGGCATAGGCCGAGATCGTGTAGTCTTCCGCTGGGTTTAAAGCGTCTGCGCTGGCGCCATGCCCCGGTAGATCAAACGCAAGGACGCCATAGCCGGATTGAACCAGTTGGGCGCACTGGTCACGAAACGCTGCCTTCGATGACGAGTTTCCGTGGATCAGCAAAACCGAGCGGTCACGCGGGCCGTCTTGAACATAAGAGATACGCTGCCCGCCCAGGGTTATGTCTCGTGTCATCCATTCCATAGCGAAAACCGTTTGAGAGATTGAAACGACAGACAACAGCCAAACACGTCAGGAGTCTACAAGACGCACTGTTCGCGGGTGAGGGGCGCTGTTGATCGCTCTATTGTTCTGGCCGCGGGGCTGGGCTTGAGAAGGCTTTGGCAAAGAAAAGACTGTTGGAAAACAGGCGTTTGGTCCCGAGCCAATAGGCGCGGAAGTTTGGATTGTCCGCAAATAGGATGACCGATCCTTGGCCAACGCGTTCGGCAACGAGCATGCCTTTGCCAGAGAGGCGTTCCAGGTTGGTCTCGGATGCGTAGCCGGAGGCCAGCGGGTCATCAGCATAACGGACAACCAGGCCAAACGGGTTGTCGCCCGGCTCGAACCCTTTCTCACCTTCTTTGTGCACGAAGATCTCTGTGCTGTCATAGCCGAAGCCCAGGGGATGTGTGGGGTCAATGATGCTCGCGAAGACAGCGCCGGTGATCCGTTCCTGGCGATCATAGTCCAGCTTGTCCTCGTATGAGACGGGCGCGGCTGGTTCTTTTTCGTCGTCGTCTTCTTTGGCGTCAGCGTCCTCTTCGATGCGCTCCACGCCGAGCATATCCACATCTGCGAGCCCTTGGGCGACGGCCCATTCAGCACCCGACTGCGTGCCGATAAACACGCCGCCATCACTGATCCAGGATTTTAGCGACCCAACAAAGCCTTCGGAAAGGGCTCCATAAGCTCCGCCAACGGCGATGATATGGGTATGGTCCGACAGGTGGCGCGAATTGACATCGGTCATATCGATCATCGTGACCGGGATATGCAGCATCTGGTCTAGATAGTGCCAAACCTCTCCGGCATCATTGTCGGACACGCCGCTCGAACCTGCCCGCCCCGTTAGGAGCAAGACTTTCGGGGCTTCCAGCGATTCAACGCTAAACCCGCCCAGATCTGAGCCAGTTGGCGTGCGAGAGGTCAGTGATGCGTGAACCGTGACGCCATCTTCCTCAACCGCGCGAACGACCAAGGCGTAGATCTCTTCCGGCGACATATCTTGTCGGCGGGTTGGGACGATCACGGCGCCGCGCGGCACCTCGACAAATCCGTTGGTCGTTTCCAGGCGGACTGGATCCGGGATCACTTTGGCGCGCAGCTCATGGCGCAGGATCCGATTGACGGCGCGCGGAGCATTAAAGTGAGACCAGTCGATGACATAAGCTAGAACGTCGTCGCCCGGCGCAGGCGGCAGTGTGGGCGTACGAAGCCCGGCCTTAGAGGCTGCGCTTCCTGTATCGATCCGGCCCGCTTGGCGCGCGTTCAGCGCCACATGTTTGAGACCGTATGCATGCGGCAAAGTCCATCCAGAAATATCGTAGAATACGACCTGACCCTCAGGCGGGTTTTGTACAGCAAATATGCCCTCAATCAGGGAATAGCGAGGTTGATCCAAATAGACGACAGCGCTTTGGCCTGCGGGATAAACTGTCCCGTCGATCATCTGATCTGATCCTAGGAAACGAACATCAATCTTGTGCGCGTTGAGCAGATCTAGGAAGTGCGCAAACCGGCCTTGGTCGTTCGATGTGAACACATAAGCCTTGGTTGAATTTGCTTGGGCTTTGTCAGATGAGTCCGCGAACCAACGTTGCTGGAACGCTTGCAGTCGGCCGCGTTGCTGAGCGGCCTCTCCGAGCAGGGCGACCGCAGCCTGAAACTGCTCCAGGATCGTCTGGTCGTAGCGTTTCAGGCCATTGTCGGTGTCCTGCACCATGCCGCGAGCAGAACCTTGCTCAAACAGGAATGGGACTGAGCCCAACAGGCTTGGATAGCTTGAGCCATAGCCGAGATAATAGTTGGGGAAGAATTCTTGGCTAACCGAGAGCTGACCAAGATCATCGAAAACCTCGTAAAGCGTTTCGCTCAGCTCTGCGGTGATTTGATAGGCTTCTTCATCGAACAGGGGATTGATTTGATCCTCAGCGGCGGGGCTGAAGAAGAAGGTCGAGTTCGATCCCATCTCATGCTTGTCGACGACGAGCAGCGGCAGCCATTCTTGGATATGTGGGACGAGCCCGCGATGCTCTGGCTGCGCGACCGGAAGCCATTGCCGATTGAGATCAAAGAAATAGTGATTGGTGCGACCGCCCGCGAAAAAGCCCGTATGCTCTCTGTGTGAGGGGTAGGCGACGGGAACAGCGGCCCGATGTGAATTGACCCAGTTGGCCATCCGGCTGGCGCCATCTGGATTGAGCGTCGTCATCAAGATCACGACATTGTCGTTGAGCAGGGCTTCAGTGGCGGCGTCCTGCGCTGCCGCGAGATGGTACACCATCAAAGGGGCGGAATCATAAGAGGACGGCTCTGACCCGTGCACACCATAATTGATTTGATGCACTCCGATATCGACGCCCGGTGCATCTCCATTCAGCACCGCGGCGCGGCCCGCTTTGATCTCATCAAGTCGGGCCAGGTTTTCTGGGCTGGAGACATAGACGGCTAGGATCGGACGTCCGAGATGGCTCTCAGAGACTTGCTCGACCATCATGCGATCTGAGGCGGCATCCACCGTTTTCACATATTGGATCACCAGCTCGTGCGGCCAGATGATTTCACCAACCTCGTAACCAGTAACGTCTGCAGGCGTTGGAATGCTTTCGTCATATGTGACGTCCGCGATGAGCAATTCCTCCAGCGGTCGCGGCTCATACGGTTCTTGAGCGGAGGCGCTCCAGGCGAGTGCGATCCCAATGCTGAGGGCAGAAAGTAGTCGCTTCATCACGGCGGTCTCCATCATTTCTTGATGCTATGTAATACGGTCCGGAGGGCATATAGCGTTCCGGACCGCAGGGACAATTCAAATGTTAAAAGCGCTGTAGCAGACTTATTTCAGAACGTCAGGCGAGTTGAATTCCGCGGTTTTCGCAGCTTCGATATCGCGGAGCAGGCGCAAGACGTTACCGCTCCAGATCTTTTCGATATCTTCGGCGCTATAGCCTGCGTCCAGCAAGCCCTGCGTGATCTTCGGGACGTCTGACACCTCAGCCATTCCATCAACGCCGCCGCCGCCATCCCAGTCTGCACCGATGCCAACATGGTCGACGCCGACAAGATCGAGCGTGTAGAGCAAGTGCTCCATGTATTTTTCAAAGCTGGATCGCGGGGCAGGGTGTTCGCCTTCGAGGGCAATTCGCGCGGCGCGGTAGGCCGATAATTGCTCATCCGACATTTCGGCGAAATTGCTGCCATACTCAGCGTTAAGGGCCTCCAGCGCGGCCTCGCGCTCGGGCGAAGGCTGAAGCTCTTCGAGGTATCCTCCAAAGGCGTTGACATGAACAACACCGCCACTTTCCGCGAGTTGGATGAGTAAGTCATCCGGAACATTTCGGGCGTGCTCGAAGACGCCGTCAGGTCCGCTATGAGACAGGATAACTGGTGTCGAAGAGACCTCCATCATATCTCTTAGCGCGTCGTCTGAGGCATGTGATGCGTCAACAATCATACCTAGGCGGTTGGCTTCACGAACCAGCTCCTTGCCGAGCTCACTCAGTCCGCCATGCAGCGGATCATCGGTGGAGCTGTCGGCAAATTGATTGCTTTCAAAGTGGACCAGGCCCAGCATCCGCAAACCGCCAACATAGAAGGTCTCTAAAAGCGTTATATCCTCGCCGAGAGGGTATGCATTCTCCATGCTTTGATAAACGACGACTTTGCCTGCTTCATGGATGCGCGCAGCATCGTCGGCTTCAAATGCCAGCTCCACAGAGTCGGCATATTTCGCCGCGAGCTCTCTGATCGAGGCCTGGCGAAGGATCGCAGATGTCCGAGCGGCGATATAGGCCGCCTCGTTGAGGGGACCGGGCGCGGTGTAGATGACCCAAAACCCGCCATCTAGTTGACCTTCCTGCAGTCGCGGAAGATCGACATTGGTTCGGTCGGTTGCAAAGGATCCTCGCTTGGAGAAGTCGTATCCGTCGCGATGAAACAGAGCGGGCGTATCAAGGTGCGCATCCAGGGTCAGGATTTCATCATGCAAGGTTGCAGCACTCGGCGCGCTCGCCTCGGGCGCTTGTTGCTCTGAAATCAGACTACCTGATCCCGATAGCGCGGGGGCACACGCCGTTCCCATAAGAACCAAAACGCCCGCCAAACCAGATCTAACCATGTGAGTAGCCCTCTTATATTACGATGAACATTCGGCTGAGCTAAACCGCGGGAACCAACCGCGCAATGTTATGTAATAACGAATTCGTCGGAAAAACTGGGTCTGATTAAAGACGCGCCATCTCGTGCGGCTTCACTATTTGAGCGTTACGGCGTAAAACGCGGGTCGACATCGCGAAAACAGGGTCGATGATCGCTAAGACAAACGATAGGACAGGTTCAATGGGCATCTCGCTTCCGCAATTCACCGTCGCAGGCACTGCCGACGAAATGGGCCGGGCATACGGAAAACTCTGCGGCGATCAGATCCACCTCTTTGTCGCTGATCGTATTTCAGCGGTTGAGGAATATTTGAGCGACGCAGGTCATGCTGGTACGGAGCGGCTGTTCGAGGCTGGAGCTGCGTGCCTCGAAGCGGTCAGAAGCTTTGATCCAGAAGGACACGCTGAGCATATGGCCTTGGCGGCGGGCGCCGAAATCGACGCGGTGCGACTGTTTACGACCGCCAACATGACAGATGTTCGAGATATCATCGTGCTGCCTGGCGACCCAGCTATCCTAGAAGATGAGGGCTGCACTGCGGCGCTCTTGCCTTCCAATATCACCAAAGAAGGACAAAGCCTTCAAGGACAGACCTGGGATCTGAATGGTCCTGATGTGAAGTACGTGATCGCACTGCACCGCGTGCCCGCTGAAGGCCCCGAGACATGGACGGTAACCTGCGCCGGGTGCCAGACCCTTATGGGGATGAACCAGCATGGCGTGACGGTCGGAACAACGAACCTTAAAACCAAGGGCGCGCGGGTCGGTATTCCGTATCTTTCTGTGCTGCACAAAGCGCTCAAGCAAACCAGCCGCGACCTTGCGAGCCAAGTCGTCGAGCGCGTGCCTGTGGCGGGCAGCCATACCTATTGGATCGGCGATCGATTTGGCGCGGTGGAATGGGAAAAGTCACCAGACGCGGCCTTCCGGCGATCGACGGAAGAGGGTCCGGTTGCGCGCTCAAATCACTGCCTGTTCGATCCGCACGTCGCGTTGGAGGCGGAGCTTTCCGAGAGCACTCATGCGCGCAAAGATCGGATGCAAGCCATACTCGAGGGCTCGAAACAGCATACGGTCGATAGCCTCATTCACGCCTTCGCAGATCGCACGGATGGCCGGTTGAGCATCAGTCGTTTCGCAGAAGACAATTCCGGCGCCACCACAAATGCCGTCGTCGTTTGTGATCCGGCAAACCTTGATTTTCGCGCCTGCCGCGGCCCTGCGGATGAAGGCGACTGGGAAAAGCTGGAATTTGAGCGGCAACCATCTGACGCAATGGCTTGATCTCTCATCCGGCAGGCCGCGCCGCCATCGCATCTTGGTTCCAGAGCGTTGAGGCAATGGCCGTCTTGGGAAAGCGACAGGTCAGCATAATTCGGGCAGTGTCTGATGCGTTTGGAGCGGGCGTGTGAAGGGTTCGCAAGTCCATGAGATAGACATCTCCAACCTCCCCCGTCAGTTCGATAATTTCGAGATCAACCCCGTCCACTTCTCCGGTGGTTTCGCTGAGATCGGAGATAGGCGCTCGCTCCGAATTGAAGAGCGTCCTGAAGTAGAGTTCGCGACCGAGTTTGTGCTTGAGGTCCTTTGACCGTGTGACCCCCGAGTTATTTGCCAGCCGGTGTGAGCCAGCGACAATCAGTGTCCCGCCGCCTTGAGGCGCTACGGTCTCGAGAAACGTAAACACCTGCAAGCCAGGCAGATCCGGTGTTCCGAGACGAGGGACGTCCACGTGCCAAACATCGTGAGGAACAGACCAGCCTGCCGAGACAGGCAGACTGAATAGGATTTGCCTGGCTTGCAGGTGTTTACGTTTCTCGAGACCGTAGCGCCTCAAGGCGGCGGGACACTGATTGTCGCTGGC
>JBCBGJ010000036.1:0-11489 GCA_038526925.1 Pseudomonadota bacterium | reverse complement strand
TGAAGATCGCGCTATCGGACGGCGTCACCTCGTTGCCATGGACCCCATAGCTGAGCCAAACCACCGCGGGTGTATTTTCGAGCGTTGCTTCTGATGGTGTTTCGCCGTTTCCGATCGCCGCTAGATTGGCTTTGATTTCGTCCAAACGGGCCATATTGGCGGCCGAAGAAATCATCGCGTAGGTGAGATCGCGTCCCTGCCAAGACTCTGCATAGGATTCGATTTTCATACGGTCCGGTGCATGGCTCTGAAGCGCTTCGAGGAAGACATTGATGTCCGCAGACGTAGTGATTGCTTCGCCATGATCATGACCCACAACATCGGCCAAGGTCGGCACTGCGGGGTCATAGGTTGCATCTGGATAGGCCTGCGCATGCGCAGAAGTTACGGCGAGGCAAGCCACCACAGCCGATGTAAGAAAGCGTACTAAATCCACGGTTATCACCTTATTTTCTATAAGTCTTTGAAGGGCTTTTAGCTCTCATTTAGCGAGGCTGGAACCCCGATAAGGAGACTAATTTGCGTCCTCGGTTTCCAATGAGCGCGCAACACCTTCGCGGCGCGGGTCAGCTCCACCTTGCAATCCATCATCAGTCACCAAGATCACGTGAAGTCCACTATTCTCTCCGCGACGCTCTTGGACATTGTACCCAGCCGCTTTCAGGTCGTCTGCGATGTCCTGACCGCCTTCAATGTCGACTTCCACGCCCACGCTCTCGCCGCGCGCAATGATGTTTGGAAAAGAGACCGCCTCTTGCGGGGTACGATCCCATGCAAGTACGCCGAGAATTGATTTTGCCGTATAGGCGACAATTGAATTCCCGCCTGGCGAGCCGGTGACCATTTTCACTTCACCATTTTGATCAAAGATAATGGTTGGCGACATTGAGCTACGCGGGCGTTTTTTGGGTCCGGGCGCATTGGCAACGGGCAGGTTTGATTTTCGCGGCTCTCGCGCAAAATCGGTCAATTCATTGTTCAACAGGAACCCATTGACCATTCGGGAGTTTCCAAAAGCCGCCTCAACGGTCGCGGTCATTGAAACCGCATTTCCTTCAGCGTCGATGATCGACAAATGCGTCGTGCCGGGTGCATCTTCGGTTGGGTCCTGACCCCACATGCCGACCATTGGATTGCCGCCCAAGGCAACACCGGGATCGCCTGGCGTCGGCGTCACACTGGGCTCAAACACTTCAGTTGCGCGAACATCAAGATAGGTTGGATTGATCAGGTCCGCAGACGGAACTTGAACAAAATCTGCGTCCGCCACGTAATGATCACGATCCGCGTAAGCCAATCGTTGCGCATCAACAAAGGCGCGAACGCGTTGTTCCGGCTCTGTCACACTCTCATCGATAAGCCTGTCATACAAACCTGTGATTGCGTTCTGTGTGATGCCGCCAGAGCTTGGCGGCGGCGCCGAGCAAATTCGATAGTCGCGCCACTCGCCGCAGAGTGGGGGGCGAACCTTCACCTCATAGCTTTCGATATCCTCAACGCTTAGCGCACCAGGCCGCGGTTCCTCTGCAAGGGCAGCGACAATCGCTTCGGGAATTTCGCCTTTATAGAACGCGTCTGTTCCTTCGGTTGCCACGCGGCGAAGGGTTTCGGCATAGTCCGGATTGTCACGAACGTCGCCAACTGCAAGCGGTTCACCGTCCGGATAGAAATAAGCTGCACTGACCGGGTGATCATCAATGCGCGTAAATTGGCGCAGGCGATCATTCGACAAGATACCAGCGAGGCGTGGGCTAACTTCGAACCCATTTTCTGCGAGCGATATCGCCGCATCGAAATTGGTCGCCCAGTCCAAACGCCCGTGAGCGTCGTGAGCTGATTTGTAGAGTGCGATTGCCCCCGGGACGCCCGCAGACTTTCCAGATTGCCACGCATCGAGGAAGCCGAGCACTTCGCCGTCCTCAATGAAGAGGTTCTCGTCGGTCGCAGACGGCGCTGTCTCCCGGCCATCATAGACAATCGTTTCATCGCTTGCGCGGTCATAGACGACCATAAATGCCCCGCCGCCAATGCCTGAAGATTGTGGCTCGACCAGACCCAGGACGGAATGCACTGCAATCGCCGCGTCGACGGCATGCCCGCCCGCGCTCAAAACATCCAAGCCCGCTTGAACAGCGCGTTGATCAGCCGCCGCGACCATAGCGCCTTTTGTCCATTCCGACTGCGCCTCTTCGACGGGCGGTACGGGCGGGGCTTCAACCTCTTCGACGGTTTCTTCAGGCTGGCACGCAGCCAAAAATAAGGCCGAGGCACCGGCGAGTAAGATAGATTTGACTGACATTCAGGTACGCTCCGACTTGGCGAATTCTTTTCATCACCGTAGAGCGGTTACGAATTACAGGGAAGACTTTTCAATGTCGAAGCCAGGCAAAAACAATCTGATCACGGATATTGCCGGGATTCGCATCGGAAATGCTCATGATACCGCCGCAAAAACGGGCACCTCGGTCATCCTGTGTGAAGCGCCAAGTGTTGGCGCGGTTGCGGTTGCGGGCGGCGGGCCGGGCACGCGTGAAACAGATCTCCTGCTCGCTGATAAGCTCGTAGATCATGTTGACGCGGTCGTATTGTCTGGGGGCAGCGCCTATGGTCTCGCCGCTGGAGATGGGGTTGCAGCTGAGCTTGGCGCACAGGGACGCGGCTTTGGCTTAGTGGCCCGCCCCGGCGTTCCAAAGACACCCATCGTTCCAGCCGCCATCCTCTACGATCTCGCCAATGGTGGCGACAAAGACTGGGGAGCTTCACCGCCCTATCAAGCCCTCGGCCGAACTGCATTCGAAGCCGCGACACCAGGCCTGTTCGAGCTCGGCCAATCCGGAGCTGGTTTCGGGGCACAAGCTGGAAAGTTTCGCGGCGGGTTGGGCTCGGCGTCAATCGTAACCCATGACGGAATGAGCGTCGGCGCGCTCACGGCCGTCAATAGTTTCGGCTCGGTGTTTATGCCGGGCACAGACGCTTACTGGGCCTGGCCGTATGAGATTGACGGTGAGTTCGGCGGCGCCCGTCCCTCGTCTGACTACAGTGCGGACGCCGAGGACTGGGGCTCCGCCAAACAAAACCCTCAACTGGGCGAAAACACAACGATTGCCTGTATCGCGACCGATGTCGCGCTCACATCTGGTCAAGCGCACCGGGTCGCTCAGATGGCACTCGCGGGATTTGCCCGCGCTATTCGCCCGGTTTTTGCGCCTTTTGATGGCGATGTCGTCTTCATCGTATCAACCGCGCAGAGACCCATGCCAGGCCCAGAATCGATCAGTCTGGCGCGTCTAGGCGAGCTTGCGGCGAATACGTTGGCCAGAGCCATCGCGCGCGGCGTGCACGAAGCGCAGTAATTTCCTGATATCTGGTATTGCTTTCGCTCAGACCCGAGAGTATGAGTCCCGCTTCCGCGCTTCGGTAGCTCAGTTGGATAGAGTACTTGGCTACGAACCAAGGGGTCGGGGGTTCGAATCCTCCCCGAAGCGCCACTTTTTCCTGATTAAATATGCAACGCCCCTGTGCATTGGCCGTTTCGGAGCCGTGATCACAGCGTGCTCGGTTTACTCAAGGCCAAAAACCTGATCCGGTATAGTCGGATTGGGGAGCCTATGAGCGAGATATCAAACGAGTTTGAAGCCGTTGCGATCCGCGACGATCAAACCACGCCCTGGTAGCGCGTGGCAGCGGTTGGGTCGATGGTGGCATTCTCACTGCCGACCTTCATCACCGGATTGGAAGTCTATCAGGGGCTGACACCCTGGCAGACCGTATGGGCCTTACTGATCGGCTCCTTGATGATTTTTGCGATTGGCTCCGCCATGGGCGGGATCGGCTCTGAAACCCGTATGAGCTCTTATTTGTTGACGCGCATCGCGTTCGGTGATCATGGCGCGGGCGTTGTGAACGTCGCGTTTGCGATCTCTTTGCTTGGCTGGTTTGGCATCAATATCAATCTGTTCGCAGACGCCGTATCAGGCCTCTCGACGACGCTTTTTGGTGGCTCACCCTCAAACCTGATCCTCTCTCTGATTGCCGCTGCCTGTATGACAGGCATCACCTTCGCCGGGTTTAGAGCGATCAATTTGCTCGCGACTTTGATGGTCCCGGTTCTTGCAATCGTGACCCTGATCTTGGCCTATAGCGCCCTCAACCTACAGTCTCTGCCCGAACTCATGGCGGCGGAAAAGGAAACCACGCTCTCCTTGGGAGAAGGGATCTCGGCCATCGTTGGCGCGATCATCATTGGCGCGATTATTCTCCCCGATATCACAAGATTTGTACGCACTTGGCGCGGCGCGATCGGGGTCACTTTTGTCTCCTACATGATCGTCCAATTCCTCGTGATGGCAGCCGCGAGCCTAGCCAGCGGTGCGACAGGGTCGGACGACATCCTCGACATCATGCTGCAGTTTGGTCTCGGTCTTGGCGCGTTTGTTATCGTCATCACAGGCAGCTGGGTGCTGAATGCGCTCAACCTCTACTCGACGGTTCTCTCGATCAAAGCGACGTTCCCGAAAGTTAGTCAGAACCTTCTCATCGTCGGACTTGGGATTTTTGGTGCGGGCGCAGCTTTGCTCAACTTGCTCGACTATTTCGTTGTGTTCCTGATCTATCTTTCAATCATCTTCATCCCCGTCGCGGGTGTCGTGATTGCTGATTATGTTGTGGTCCGCCGAGACGCTTATCGAATTGAGCAATTGGAGCAGAACCGTAAATTTGCGCCAAAAGCGTTCGCAGCATGGGCGATTGGAGCGGCTGCTGCACTTGCCATGTCTGAGGGCCTCATTCCATCGCCGAGCGGGATATCGGCCATCGATGCTATCGTACTCGCGGCGATCAGCTTCCTGGCCCTCACATGGACAGAGCGCACGAAAGCGGGAGACTAAGGCGATGCGGATCGGAATTGATGTTGGCGGAACGCATACCGATGCCGTCATTATGGACGGCAACACAGTCGTCACATCGACCAAAGTCCTGACCAGCGCAGATGTCATGGAAGGGGTTGCAAACGCGCTCGACACGGTCTTGTCGGACAGCGGTCTGCCGAACGATCAAATTCAATCTGTGATGATCGGAACCACACAGTTCACGAATGCCATCGTTGAACGCAGACAGCTCGCGGAAACCGGCGTGTTTCGCCTGTGCCTGCCTTCCGGCCGCGGGCTTCCGCCAATGGTGGATTGGCCAGATGATATTGCTGAAGCAGTCGGGCGGCACGCCTACACGCTGCATGGCGGCTATCTTTATGATGGCTGGCCGGTGGCAGACCTCAATATGGGCGAGATTGACCGCGCGATCGCAGATGCCAAGTCGAAAGGGCTAAAGAACTTTGCCATCTCGTCGGCCTTTTCGCCGATGAATGCCGAGCCCGAAGACCTCGTCGCAGAGCGACTCCGTGCGGCGATCCCAGACGCGCATATTACCTGCTCACAGAGTTTTGGCCGACTGGGCCTGATGGAACGTGAGAACGCCGCGATCTTAAACGCCACGCTGCTGCAATTTGCCGATAAAGTTGTGTCGGCCTTCTTGTCCGCCTTGCGTCAGCGGCACCTCAACTGTCCGGTCTTTATCAGCCAAAATGATGGCACGCTGATGAATGCCGACTTTGTCCGCGCCTTCCCCGCCCTCACCTTTGCCTCCGGCCCAACCAACTCACTCCGCGGAGCGATGCTGCTGACCGGATTAGAGGATGCGATTGTGGTCGATATAGGCGGCACCACCTCAGATATCGGCGTTTTGCAGGCAGGATTTCCGCGCGAATCCAATTCGGTCATTAAAGTCGGCGGCGTGCGCACTAATTTCCGGATGCCAGACATCCAAGCGATCGGTCTTGGCGGCGGCAGTTTGGTCAGCGAGGATGGCGAAACTTTGGGTCCGCAATCCGTCGGACATAGGCTAACCAGCGAAGGGCTCGTCTTTGGCGGTAAGACGCTCACCGCAACCGATATTGTCGTCGCCAGCGGACATGAAGAAATCGGCGATACAAAGGCTGTCAGTCACTTGCCTCAAGACCTGGTCGAAACCGCGAGACAGAAGATGCTGACCATTTTGGACCGCGGCATCGATATGATGAAGCCTGGCGCGGTCCAAATGCCCGTTATCTTGGTTGGCGGCGGTTCGGTGCTGGTGACCGGAGACCTCAAAGCGGCCAGCAAAGTCCTTCGCCCCGAACATGCCGGCGTCGCGAATGCGATCGGGGCCGCTATCGCGCAAGTCGGCGGAGAGAGCGAGAGAATCGTCTCTTATCAATCGATTGCACGAGAAGACGCGATCGCGGAACTGACCCGCGAAGCTGAAACCCGCGCGAAAGACTCCGGCGCACAAGAAGACAGTCTCCGCGTCGTCGACATCGAAGAAACAGAGGTTCCGTATATGGGCCAGGAGACGATGCGCGTTCGCGTCAAAGTGATCGGCGATCTCGCTTTCGAAGCTGCAGGAGCAACGTCATGAAACTGCACGCCGATGATTTAGATGATCTCGCCCTGGGCTCGGTCTTCCTCGCGACGGGCGGCGGCGGTGATCCTTATGTCCCGCTCCTTCTGACCAAAGAAGTTCTGAAACGCACTGGACCGGTCGACCTGCTGGAGCCAAAAGATGTTCCAGACGAGGCCTTTCTGGCGGCGATCGGAAATGTCGGTGCACCGACCGTCAGTCTAGAGCTTTTACCCTCCGATGACGAAGCCCTGATCGCGCTCGAAGCATTTGAGAAACAGATGGGTCGTCCGTTGGATGCGGTTATCTCGTTCGAGATTGGCGGCGGCAACTCTTTGATCCCAATCATGGCAGCGGCCAGCCGCGGAATTCCCGTGGTGGACGGCGATGGGATGGGGCGTGCTCTGCCGGAAGCACAGATGATGACATACGCCATCCGGGGGATTCCTTCGACGCCTGCGCTGGCCTGCGATTACGCCAAGAATGTCACCCTGTTCACCACCAAAGGCACGGACGTCTATGAACGTCATATTCGCGCACTGGCCATGAGCTCTGGCGGGATGATTACGACCGTCGAGCATGGGATGTTCGGGACCACATTACGAGACGCATTGATCCCCGGAACGGTGAGTTTCGCGCTCAAATTAGGCACGTTTTTGCGAGAGAATAGAGGCCAAGCCCCAGCCCTTCTAGCGCCGCTCCAGGCCTTGTTTGCAGACTCAATTTATGGCGAATGTCGGCTTGTTCATACTGGCAAAGTCGTCGATAAGTCGACCCGAATTGTCGGCGGCTTCGACGTTGGAAACACTGTCATCGAAGCCTTCGATCAAGCGGGCGCCCCCGTCGAGATCGATATAAAAAATGAATACCTGATGGCGCGGCGCGGGGATCAGGTCTTAGCCTCGGTTCCCGACCTGATCGTCATCGTCGATTATGAAACATCCGAGCCGATCAATGCAGAGCGGCTGCGCTACGGACAGCGCGTCGCTGTCTTCGCCATCGGATGCCCCGCCTTTTACCGCACAGAGGCCGCCTTGAGGGTCGTCAGCCCACGTAACTTTGGCTTCGATATGGACTATGTACCTCTGGAGGATTTGCCGAGCTAGGGACGGATACCTAAAGGCTGAGACTGTCCTCAAATCGCTTGAGTGTAGCATCGCCTAGGCTTTCGCGCAGAGGCGCTAAATGTTCAGAGACTTTGCGCCAGGTCCCCACACCCTTGGCATTAATCGGCTGTCGAACTTGTTCGCTGCTCGCCGTTCGAACCGCACGCTGTGTTTGATGAAATCGCAGGCAGTTTTCTTCAAACGCGACGCCCACATGCTCGAGCAGGGCTCGGATCGTTTTTTCAGGTTCGCGTACCAACGCTTCATGCTGCAGCGTCAAGACGCGACCTGGTAATACAGCGTGCCAATGATCCATGAGCGATAGGTAGGCGTTATAGAACGCACCGATATGACGAAGGTCATAACTGAAATCCACACCAGACGGAAAATGCTGGCGGTAGAGACTAAATCCACAATCCATCGGGTTACGCCTCGCATCGACGATCACGGCGTGAGGCAAAACTTTGTGGATCAGCCCAATATGCCGATAATTGAATGGAAGCTTATCCGTAAAATACGCCGCCCCTTCCGACCGATACAAGGCGCCATCCGAAATGTAAGCGCTTCCAAGTTCGAACAACGCGTCTTCGGAGAGATCCCCGACATTCCGCATTAGGTCGCCTTTGAATTCGATAGCGCACCGCACATTTGCTTTGCGCGCGACACTTGGGAATGTGGGTTGTTCTATCGTGCCTTCGATTTGCGAGTGACTCGCCAGAATCTGTTCGATCAACGTTGACCCAGAGCGTGGCAGACCCAGAATGAAAATTGGCGTCGGTCCGTCCGCTCGATTGTGTGCCTGTCGCTTGAGGGAGTCTCCATTAAACGCGCGGGTCCTGGCCTCGACTTCTTGTGTCAGGACGGCCGGGTCAAACCGCTTGCTCGTGCTGAGCCGATTGGCCTGATGATACAGAGCCATGCTCGCATCCCAATCCCCTTTCGCTTCGCTGGCCTTGGCCAGGGCGAAAGCGCCAACACTCTTCATGGGTGCTGGCAGATCAGGCAGGCGCAGCAGCCGATCGATTTCGGCGCGATCATCGCCGTCAAAGTCGAACGTCTTCATATCTGCCAGAGCCCACCAAGCTCCGGCATTTCGCCGATTGTACCCGAGACCGTTTCGGTAGGCGGCGATACTATCCTCGCGCCGGCCAAGAACGCGTAGTGTTTGGCCTCGAACAAGCTCAATTTCACTCAGCTTTTTGGGGTCACCGCTGCTGAGTTTTTCTGCACGCTCGCATATTACGAGAAGGTCTTTGTGCTGCGCATGCCGCAGCAAGATGTTCACCAGCGCCCATATGGTTTCAAACGTCTCTTCCGTTTTTACCAAAGTTCGCGCAGCTTCAATTGCGCCTTGATAATCGCCGGCTTGATCCAGCGCTCCAATTAATAGTGTTCGCAAAGTCAGATTGGCGGGTGAATACTCCAAGCCATGCTTGAGCGCCGCAACTTGTCCCTCGGGATAATTCTTCAAGCCGGAAACATGAGCAATTGTGAAAACGGCGCGCGGGTGACCGGGAACCTTAGACAGCATTTGCCTGGCCACGCGCTCTGCCGCACCAAAAGAACGGCTCTGCATATGCTGTTGAATTTGCCCGAAGTCTTGCGCTAACGGATCGTGGGACTCCGATATCTGAACGTGCTTTACAGCCGCCGAGTAGTCTTCAGCTTCATACAAGTACTTGCTCAGTTGCAATCGAGCTTGGAACTGCTCGGGATGACCTCGAAGCACTTGCTCAAGCGTTTCGATGGCCGCCGAGAGATCGCCACTCTGGGCAAGTTCTTTCGCAGATGAAATTTGCGACAAAACGGGGTCTGAGGTCGACATTCCACCCCCTTAACAAGAAATGCGGAGACTTTCGCCTCCGCATTCCAATTTTTGCATCCGAGCTTTGAACTACTGCTTGTAGGTAACGCCCAAGAAGAAGAAGCGACCGCGTGGATCAACTGGCCATGCGAATTGAGTCGAGAACGGCTCCACATCCGTGAGGTTGTTGACCCCGCCATAGATGGTCAGAGAGTCGCTATACTCGTAGCTCGCATTGACGTCGTAGATATAAGTCTCGTCGAAGAACCCATCGGCGCCGTAAATGTCGGCATTGCCGTTCAGACCCAACACATCCTCAATCTCATCAACCGCTTGCTTGCTTTGATAATTGGTCTGGAAACCAACGGAGACTGGTCCACGTTCCCAACCAAGCGACAGGTTGCCTGAGTATTCTGGCAGTTGGATTTCTTGCAGCTCAGGATCGAAATCCGTTGGGTCGAGTGGGTTGAAGAACTGGTTCAACTTCTCTTGCTGCGATCCGACAAGTCCCGCCGTGAAGGTGTTTGGACCATAATCGAACGAGTAATTGACCGATACGTCATATCCAGACGCTTCGAGCTTCGCGAAGTTAATCTGACCAGACTCTAGGAAGTTCAAACCACCATCGCCGCGGCGTGTGAACAGGCCACAGAAGTCTAGGTTCGGGAAGCTGTCTGAGTCGTGACAACCATCCAAGATGTCGCCAGAGGCAACCGCCTGGATCGCATCATCGATAACGATATCCCAATAGTCGACTGTGACGCTCAAGCCTTCGATGAAGCTTGGTCGGAAGACCGCGCCGATCGTTAGGGTTTCAGCAGTTTCAACATCAAGATTTGGGTTACCACCCGATACGCCAGAGAAACGTGCTGTCAGCGGGTTCGTCCAGATGTAGTTGCCTGCACCGTCGACGATCTCAGCCAATGGAACACCAGCGGCTTGAAGGCCAGCAACACAGTTCGCCTGGCGAACAGCAGAACCGTTTCCAACATTCGATGGATCACAAGGATCCGCCGTCGCGTTGACGTTGATCGGAAGCTGCGGATCGAACAGTTCTGAGATGTTTGGTGCGCGCACCGCCTCAGAGTAAGTCGCCCGGAAACTCAGGTCTGCGATCGGGGCATAAGTACCGCCCACTTTCCAAGTTGTGGCTTCGCCAAGTGTTGAGTAATCAGCCAAGCGAATAGCGCCGTCCAAGCTCAGCTCTTTTGCGAACGGACGATCCCGGAAGACTGGCAACCGGATCTCTGCGAAGAGGTCGGCCACATCATAGCTACCAGACGTGTTAAACTGCTGCGAGTTATCGATGTCGGTGAATGAGAACAGGAATGGGTCGACTTCGCTCACCTGCACGCCAGGCGTAAAGGATGTGCCTTGTGGCAAGATGCCGAGGGTCAGATCATCGAGTGTGTTTTCACTGGTCTCTTCGCGCCATTCAAAGCCTGCCGCGTAACCAATCGGTCCGTCGAACAATACGTCTAGGACTTCAAACTCACCTGTCGCAATCGCAGAAATTACAGTCTGCTCGAGCTCAAGTGTGTCTTTCAACTGAGAGGTTACGAAGTCTTGCGCTGCCGCGCTCGCAGAATAGGTCCCGAATGGGTTAAGCGGCTGACACTGGCCATCGCCCGGTGTGAAGGAGTAAAAGCGGTTTGAGCTAAATCCACCATCGGCAAATCCATTGCCGGCTGTGAAATAGTCAATGCTATAGGCTGCTGTTGGATCGATGTCTGAGCGACAAACGACGTTTCCGTTCGCGTCAGTGGTTGTATCAATCGCCGCGAAGACCCGGTCTAGATAGAGGCCAGTCTCTTCAGATGTATTCTTGAATCGACCATGATTGATCGAGAATTCAGCGAAGTGACCATCCGCGAATTCCCATTCCACACCGCCGACGACACGGAAGGTCTCACGGGTAAAAGTGGAAGGATTATTGTCGCTCCAGTCCAGCGGGTCCTGCGTTAGCAAGAGGTAGCCAATCGTATCCGCAACGGATTGCAACTCAGACGGAATGAATGGGTTGTCCGGAAGGATGGCCAATGTGTCGTAGAACGAGTCTTGCTCTTCAAAGGTCTCTGACTGCGCGTGGACATACTTCCCTTCGAAGAAAAGAGAAACTTTGTCAGAGAGATCATAGTTCGAATTGA
>JBCBGJ010000035.1:0-11501 GCA_038526925.1 Pseudomonadota bacterium | reverse complement strand
CGCAACTCAGCCAGGTTTTCTGGCGGAAATGTCAAAGGACGGCTTGGTTGAAAGTTTGATCCCCTGAATCACATCCAGCCCGGTTAGAGCTCGCCCTTTAGCCGTGTATTTATAATCCAAGTGCTGGCCTTCGTCGCTGATCAAAAAGAACTGCGCATTGGCTGAGTTCACATCATCTGTTCGAGCACTCGAAAGAATGCCTGGGCAATGAGGGATCCAACTTTCAACCAAGCCGTCCTTTGACATTTCCGCCAGAAAACCTGGCTGAGTTGCGATCGGAAAGCCAAGGTGGAGACCGGCATCTGCTGAATCGTCCGGCCCGATGGTATGCAGCGGCGTTTCAGCAGGATTACGGCGGAACGTAAATTCTGCCTCCATCGGCGGTAATAGCTTATCCGCCCCATGCGTCGCTTCAACATCGCCGCCTTGCGCCATGAATCCCTGAATCACGCGGTGAAAAGGTGTCTCATCATACAGGCCAGCCCGCACATAGGCCTTAAATTGTTCGTAGTGCGCCGGCGCAACGACAGGTAAAAGTTCAATGGTGATCTGACCCTTGCTGGTCTCCATGATCACCAGATTTTCGGGGTCAACTTCCCGCCACGCCTCAGGCGACGCTTCAACGTCGGCTAGGGTGTAAGACACCGCCTCTTCATTTTCAGTCTGTGCCCCCGCACATGCCACAAATCCCATTACAGCTAAGCCACTTAGCAGGGTTCTCAGAGTCATTTGCGATACTTCTCCAGCAATCGTTCTTTTACACCGGGCGTGACAAACGGGGTGATGTTCCCACCAAACCGCGCAATCTCTTTGACGAGTCGCGAGGCCACGGCCTGATGCTGAACATCGGCCATTAGGAAGACAGTTTCAATCTCGCGATTCAGTTGCTCATTCATCGCGGTCATCTGAAACTCGTACTCGAAGTCCGAAACCGCTCGCAAACCGCGGACAATTACGTTGACTTCTTCCTGCTCTGCAAAATGCATCAGCAGCGTGTCGAAGGGCTTTACCTCGATCTTAGCGCGTCCGGGCCCTTCGAGTTTCTTGCACTCTTCGAGCATCATTTCGATCCGCTCTTCGAGCAGGAACAGCGGCCGTTTCGCTTCGCTGACCGCCACGCCGATGATCAATCGATCGACAAGTTTCATACCTCGACCAATGATATCGAGGTGCCCCATCGTTACCGGATCAAAGGTTCCGGGATACAGCCCAACGCGCTCCATTGTTTTCCTCCGCACGCCCGATTGGCCAATCGAAGTATTTCCGGGCGTTCCTAGGATTCTTCTGTATCGTCTTCACCGTTGTCTGCAAGACGTGCCACAGAGACAACGCGCTCATCTTCTTTGGTGCGCAAGACCCAGACACCGGACGTTGCACGCCCCGCGATACGAATCTGGTCCACCGGTGTGCGGATCAACTGCCCTGCATCAGTGACCAGCATTACCTCATCATCCTCACCGATGGTGAAAGAAGATGCGATCTGTTTGATATGCCCGGTCTTTTTGTTGCTGCCCCAAATATTGTGCGCAACGAGCCCTTTGCCGCCTCGTCCTGTGACACGGTAATCATAGGCGGAAGACCGTTTGCCCATGCCGTCATCAGAGATGGTCAGGATGAACTGCTCGGCAGCGCCAAGTTCAGCGATCCGCTCAGCTGACAAGGCTGCTTCTTCCTCGCTATCATCACCATCATCGTCCGAAATCGCGTCTGTCAGCTCTTCTTCGTCGCCATCAGCGGCACGTCGCATCGCCGTGGCATGCTTAAGGTAGGCCCGAGATTCGGCACTCGTCACATCGATATGGCGGAGAACCCCCATAGCAATAACGTGGTCGCCTTTCGCCAATCGAATACCGCGCACGCCAGTTGAGTTTCGACCGGCAAAGACACGGACGTCTGTCACGCGGAAACGGATACACTGACCGAGTGCCGTCGTGAGCATAACATCTTGATCTTCTGAACAAATTCGGACGCGAACAATGCCATCGCCTTCATCAAGCTTCATCGCAATCTTACCATTGCGGTTTACGCGGATGAAGTCGGACAGTTTGTTCCGACGCACATTGCCTGTGCGCGTCGCGAACATGACATCGAGCTGGTTACGGCTCTCTTCATCGTCCGGCAGCGGCATGACACTCTCAATCCGCTCGTCTTTTGAAAGCGGGAAAATGTTCACCAGCGCTTTGCCTCGCGACTGCGGGCCGCCAACTGGAAGGCGCCAGACCTTTTCTTTGTAGACCATGCCTTCAGAGCTGAAGAACAGGATCTCGGTATGCGTGTTCGCCATAAAGACTCGTGTGACGAAATCCTCATCCTTCATCGAGATCCCGGATCGGCCTTTTCCGCCGCGATGCTGCGTCCGATAGGTCGAAAGCGGGGTCCGCTTCACATAGCCACCATGGGTCACGGTCACGACCATGTCTTCGCGCTCGATCAGGTCTTCATCGTCCATGTCAGCGCCGCCGAACGTGAATTCAGACCGGCGCGGAACAGCGAACTTCTCTTTCACTTCGCCGAGTTCGCCTCGGATAATGTCGAGAACTCGCGGACGCGACCGGAGAATATCAAGATAATCAGCAATTTTGTCCGCCAAGCCCTTGGCTTCATTGCCGATTTCGTCACGGCCGAGACCAGTCAGACGAGAGAGTTGTAGAGCCAAGATGGCGCGCGCCTGCTCGTCGGACAGGAAGATCGCATCTTCGCCGTCCCATCGCGTACGACGGTCCGCGACCAGATCGAGAAGCGGGCCCATATCCATGATCGGCCAGGCTTTTTCAAGCAAACGCTCGCGGGCTGTGTTCGGGTCCGGCGCATGGCGGATAATCGCAATGATTTCATCGATGTTCGCAACGGCGAGCGCGAGGCCAACCAAGACGTGAGCACGGTCGCGGGCTTTGTTGAGCTCGAACTTCGTCCGACGGGCGACGACCTCTTCGCGGAAGCGAATGAAAGCCTGTAGGATCTGGCGCAGATTGAGCTGCTCTGGCCGGCCGCCATTCAAGGCCAGAATGTTGGCGGGGAAGCTGGTGCGCAGCTGCGAATAGCGGTGCAATTGGTTCAGCACGACATCAGCGCTGGCGTCGCGCTTCACTTCGATCACGACCCGAATGCCGTGCCGATCTGATTCATCGCGAAGATCTGCGATCCCTTCGATGCGCTTGTCACGGACCATACCCGCAATCTTCTCAACCAAGGATGCTTTGTTCACTTGGTAAGGGATCTCAGTCACGATGATCGCTTGGCGACCATTGCGCATCTCTTCAATCTCAGAGCGCGCTTGCATGATGACCGAGCCGCGCCCTTCAAGCAGGGCTTTGCGCGAGCCGGTATAACCGAGGATCAAACCACCTGTTGGGAAATCTGGCCCTGGAACAATTTCCAACAATTCCTCATCATCGATCGTTGGATTGTCGATCATGGCGAGCGTCGCATCGACGACTTCGCCTAGATTATGTGGCGGGATGTTCGTCGCCATACCGACAGCGATGCCACCGGCGCCGTTGACCAAGAGGTTTGGATACTGCGCTGGCAATACCATCGGCTCTTGCTGCGAACCGTCATAGTTTTCCTGAAAATCGACTGTATCTTTATCGATGTCGGCGAGCAGATACTGCGCCGCTTTTTCCATGCGCGATTCAGTATAGCGCATAGCTGCTGGTGGATCATTATCGATTGAGCCGAAATTCCCTTGGCCATCGACAAGCGGCAAGCTCATGGAAAATGGCTGCGCCATACGGACCAATGCGTCGTAGATCGCACTATCACCGTGCGGGTGGAAGTTCCCCATCACGGCACCGACAATGTTTGCCGACTTTTTATAAGGTTTGTCCGGCGTGTTCCCGTTGACCTGCATCGCATAAAGAATGCGGCGATGAACGGGCTTCAAACCATCGCGAACATCGGGCAGCGCACGGCTGACAATAACGCTCATCGCATAATCGAGGTAGGAGCGTTTCAGCTCTGTTTCGATGCTGACGGGATCGATGCCATCTTCGCCTGGCACTGGTGCCATTTCTGGATCTTCTGGCGGTGTCGTTTCGTCGCTCACGGGGCTCTGCCTCTTGCTGCCAGTCCGGGCGCCGAATCGCCCGTCTTTATTGAAGAAAATACTAGCAGGATGTGGGGGTGGTTACAAATCCTCAGCACACGTTTTAAAGTGGTTGGAAACTGACTGTGCGGAGCTAAAAAATGCCTTTAAATTCAATCACTCGCAGAGGCACTTTGGTCGCTGGGTCAGCCGGACTTTTATTCGCCTGTTCAGGGCGCCCAGAATCAACCGCCGAAACCGGCCCCGAAATGCCTCTTTGGCGCGCAGGTCCGGCACTCCCGCTCGCCGTTCAAGAGATTTATCCAGCCCTTCATCAGGGCAAGATCCACCTCGCGGGTGGCTTCATTTCGAATGGCGAGACAATCTCAGGAGCCACAGATCGACACCTGGTGCTCGACCCGCTGCAAGGCGATTGGACTGACGCAGCGCCGCTTCCGGTGGCACGGCATCACCCAAACCTGATCAGCTTCCAGAATCGACTGCTGGCAATTGGCGGGTTTGAAGCACGCTCAGCGGACGCGGTGTGGGTCATGCAAGCTGGCGTATGGGAGTTTGATGGAGAAAGCTGGTCTGATGCTCCTTCCCTGCCTCAACCGAACGGAGAGAGCGTTCTAGGTGTCTTAGATGATGCGCTTCACGCATGTGGAGGACGCAAACCAACCGACACCTCAAATGCGAACTGGAACGATCATAGCGATATCGCGGATCATTTCGTTTTGACCGGATTGGATAATGCCTGGGAGACAGCCGCCCCGTTGCCAACGGCGCGCAACAGCGCCGCCGCGGCAGCCATCGGATCGAACTGGCACGTTATTGGTGGACGAACCGTCACTGGCGGCAACACACCCGCGCACGAAGTCTATGATGCTGGTGAAGATCGCTGGCGCACGGCCGCGCCGATGCCGCAAGGCCAAGGTGGGCTGGCGGCGGCGTCAGTTGGGGGGAAGCTTTACGCGTTTGGCGGTGAGTTCTTTGACAATGGCGGCGGTGTTTATCCCGAAGCGTGGGCCTATGACCCCGCCCGTGATACCTGGGACGCCATTCCGGATATGCCACAACCGCGCCACGGATTGGGCGCGGTTGCAGTTGAGGATGAGATTTATCTGATTGGCGGCGCCCTAAAAGTCGGTGGGAATATGACCTCGAACCTGGTCGAGATCTTTACGCCCACAACATAGGAGGGCTTTCGCCCAGCTGTCTCTTAGAACGGAATTTCGTCGTCAAAGTCCTGGCTGAAATCTTGCGCTGGGCCTTCCATTTGGCGCGGGCCGCCGCCTTGGCCTTGATTGCCATAAGCAACTGAGTCTTGAGCGTAGCCGCCCCCGCCACCGGCGCCAGCACCATTGCGACTATCCAGCATGGTCAGCGTCGCGCCAAAGCCGCGAAGAACAACCTCAGTCGAATAACGGTCCTGTCCATTCTGATCTTGCCATTTCCGGGTCTCAAGCTGACCCTCAATATAAAGCTTAGAGCCTTTCTTGACGTAGCTTTGAACCACGCGGATCAGGCCTTCATTGAATACGGAAATTCGGTGCCATTCGGTCTTTTCCCGGCGCTCACCGGTATTCTTGTCTTTCCAATTCTCTGAGGTCGCGATGGAGAATGAGCAGACTTGGCCGCCATTCTGAAACTGTCGCACTTCTGGATCCTGGCCGACATTGCCGACGAGAATAACTTTGTTCACTGATCCTGCCATTTTCCGTTCTCCGTTCTTGGCTTCCGATACACAACCAGCGCGTAAAAGCTCGAATCGCTCCTGTCGCGCTGCTTTTCCATGTATCCACAAAGGATGTTCGGGTCAAGAGTTTGTTCACTTATTGTTCTTGTCACTATGTGTCAGTAGCCACCCGTGTCCATCTCGTCACAGATCAGATCGTATGCTTGTGTTTACCTGACAAAATGAATGTTCTTAATACGTTCTTGTCGCCAAATTGGACTCACGACACACATCACACCTTGAACAATAACAAGAGATCAGGTTGCTATTCGCATGCCATCCCTAGAAAGCCCCTTCATCCGCGTGCGCGGCGCCAAAGAGCACAATCTCAAAGGCGTCGATGTCGATATTCCGCGTAATCAACTCGTCGTCGTGACCGGCCTATCTGGCTCCGGGAAATCCTCGCTCGCGTTCGATACGATTTATGCTGAAGGCCAACGCCGCTATGTCGAGAGCCTGTCGGCCTACGCGCGTCAGTTCCTAGAGCTGATGCAAAAGCCTGACGTTGAAAGTATTGAAGGGCTATCGCCGGCTATCTCGATCGAACAAAAAACGACCAGTCGGAATCCGCGATCAACCGTCGGAACCGTGACGGAAATCTATGACTATATGCGCTTGCTCTGGGCGCGCGTTGGGATCCCCTATTCGCCCGCAACTGGCCTCCCAATCGAGAGCCAGACGATCAGCCAAATGGTGGATCGCACGATGGCCTTACCGGAAGGCACGCGGCTTTATCTCCTCGCGCCGATGATCCGCGGTCGCAAAGGCGAGTATCGCAAAGAGTTTGCTGAACTGCTCAAAAACGGCTTCCAGCGCGTGAAAGTCGATGGCGAGTTCTATGACCTCGAAACACCGCCGACGCTGGATAAGAAATATAAGCACGATATCGATGTCGTCGTGGATCGTATCGTTGTCCGCGAAGGCATGGAACAGCGCCTCGCCGAGAGCTTTGAGACCGCCCTCCCCCTCGCAGACGGCATCGCAATTGCCGAATATGCCGACCTAGAGGACGGCGAGACTGAGCCAAAACGCATCACTTATAGCGCGAATTTCGCCTGCCCTGAATCCGGCTTCACGATCCCCGAAATCGAGCCGCGACTATTCTCGTTCAACAATCCGTTTGGGGCCTGCCCTGCTTGCGATGGCCTCGGTCAGCAATTGAAGATTGATCCAAGCCTGGTGGTTCCAGACAAAGACCTAGACCTGATGGGCGGCGCCATTGCGCCTTGGGCGAAGCAGGCCTCACCCTACCAGACACAGACGCTCCAAGCACTGGCGGACCATTACGACTTTGATCTCAAAACGCCCTGGAACAAGCTCTCTGAAAAGGTCCAAGACGTCGTCTTAAATGGTACCGGCGAAGAAGAGATAGAGTTTGTCTATGATGACGGTCTACGCCGCTACGAGGTGACGAAGACATTTGAAGGCGTCATCCCAAATCTTGATCGCCGATTCAGAGAGACCGAAAGCCAGTGGGCACGAGATGAGATCGCAAAGTTTCAATCCGCCGCCCCCTGCCCGAAATGCAATGGCAAGCGCCTACGCCCTGAAGCCCTTGCCGTTCGGATCGCGGGTCTTGATATCTCGGACGCGTCTAGCTTCTCCATCCGAGAAGCTGGCGATTGGTTCGCCAAGGTCAACGACACGCTGACGCCTCAATCACAAGAAATTGCTGGACGGATCCTAAAGGAGATCAATGATCGACTGATTTTTTTGAACGCCGTTGGTCTCGACTATCTCTCAATGTCGCGCGGATCCGGTACGCTGTCGGGCGGCGAAAGCCAGCGTATTCGACTGGCCAGTCAGATAGGCTCAGGTCTCACCGGCGTCCTCTATGTGCTCGACGAACCAAGCATCGGCCTGCACCAGCGTGATAATGAACGCTTGCTCGAAACGCTGAAGCGCCTGCGCGATCTCGGCAACTCAGTGATCGTCGTGGAACATGATGAAGACGCCATTCTAACCGCCGATCATGTCATCGATATGGGGCCACGCGCCGGTGTGCATGGCGGGCAAATCGTCAGCCAAGGCACGGCAGCGGAAGTCATTGCAGACGAGAAATCTCTTACCGGCGCTTACCTGTCAGGCCGGGAAGAGATTGCCATCCCAGCGCGCCGCCGCGTCAAAAAGAAGGGTCGCGAACTCACCATCAAAGGCGCGACCGGAAACAACCTTCAGAACGTCGATGTCACAATCCCACTCGGAACGTTTACGGCGATCACCGGCGTATCAGGGGGTGGGAAATCCACGTTGATCATTGAAACGCTCTACAAAGCACTCGCGCGTAAGCTTAACGGCGCGAGCAAAGCCCCGGCGCCGTATGAATCGATCGAAGGCCTTCATCATCTCGATAAGGTGATCGATATCGATCAAAGCCCGATTGGCCGAACACCGCGATCCAACCCCGCCACGTATACCGGCGCGTTCGGACCGATCCGGGATTGGTTCGCAGGTCTACCGGAGTCCAAACAGCGCGGCTACAAGCCGGGCCGGTTCTCTTTCAACGTGAAAGGCGGGCGGTGCGAAGCGTGTCAGGGCGACGGCGTTATCAAGATTGAGATGCACTTCCTCCCAGACGTTTACGTCACGTGCGAGACCTGCGGTGGCAAGCGCTATAATCGTGAAACGCTCGAAGTGCTCTACAAGGGCAAATCGATCGCGGACGTTTTGGATATGACAGTCGAGGAGGCAGAAAAGTTCTTCTCTGCCGTGCCTGCCATTCGCTCAAAAATGGAAACACTGAATCGCGTGGGCCTCTCCTACATCAAGGTCGGGCAACAAGCGACAACGCTATCTGGCGGCGAAGCTCAGCGGGTGAAGCTCGCGAAAGAGCTGTCTAAACGCGCGACCGGCAAGACCCTCTATATTTTGGACGAACCAACAACCGGTCTTCACTTTGAGGATGTTCGGAAACTTCTCGAAGTGCTGCATGAACTGGTCGAAACAGGCAACACGGTCTTGGTCATTGAGCATAATCTCGATGTTATCAAAACCGCAGATCATGTCATCGATCTCGGTCCTGAAGGCGGTGATGGCGGCGGCAAGATCATTGCTGTCGGAACGCCCGAAGACGTTGCGAAAGTCAAAACCAGCTGGACCGGGAAGTTCCTTGCCGAAACGTTTGAGCGTCAAGACGAGCGCCGGGCCAGCGTGAAAGCATCTACAACGAAGGCCAAGCCCAAAAAGGCGCCTGCGAAAAAGACAACTGCCAAGAAGAAAGCTCCAGCGAAGAAAAAGAAAACAACGGCCTAGTTGTTTCCGAACCGACCGCGCTGGAGGTCCTCTGAGAGGCGGATATCGACGGGCTCACCGCTTAAACGGTGGCGATAGACTTGAGTATTCTCAAGCACACGCTGAACATAGTTCCGCGTTTCGCTGAATGGAATGAACTCAACCCAATCGACCGGGTCGACTTCGCCAGCACGAGGGTCGCCATACTCGCCAATCCAGCGCTGCGGGCGCGAGGCCCCTGCATTGTAGGCTGCCGCTGTCATGATGTAGCTTCCATTGAACTGCCCCAGCAGCGTGTCCAAGTGGGCGCCGCCTAGGGTCATGTTATACCCAGGGTCATCTGTCAGCCAGCTCGTCCGGAATGGCAGACCTTGTCGCCGAGCTTCCATTCGAGCCGTGCGCGGCACAAACTGCATCAAGCCGCGTGCATTCGCATGGCTGATCGCAGATGGGTTCATCTCACTCTCTTGGCGTGACAGAGCCAGCATCAAGGAACGCTCCACGCGCGGCTCACGCAGCAAATCATACTCGACGACTGGATAAGCGGCATCTGGAGCCACAACGCCTTTTGCAAGGCCTGCTTTCGCGCCGCGCACCCCGATATCTGCGTAATGGTATTCTCTGCCGAGTTCCGCTAGCAGATCAAAGTCCTGTGGCCGCGTAAGCTGGTCATCAAGATGATAAGCAAACTTACGGAAAGATGCGTCCCATCCGTTTTCGGCGAATAAACGCATCGCCTTAACCAGCGCGCGATCGTTGAAATTTGCGCGATCCGTTGCCGTAAGAGCTTCGTCGGTCGCCAGATAAATTGTGCTTTCCATGACCTTTTCGGCGGCGAGCTGACCATAATATGAGAACCGGTAATTCGCCGCTTGATTATAAGCGAGATTAGCCGCCGCATCATCGCCAAGAGCTTCGTGCGCGCGCCCTTTCCAATAGTGCGCCCGAGATAGACTGATAGGCGTCGATACTCCGGTCTCTAAAGTCTCGAAATGATCTAGCGCGGCTGTTGCGTTCCCAAGATGACGCAATGCAACCCATCCGGCGAGCCATTCAGCTTCCGCAAAGTCTCGACCACTGGTCATGCCGTGCGGCGCAGACAATTCATAAGCGAGCTTCCAATCGCCTTCTTTCAAAGCGACACGCGCCTGCGGATGCCGCGCCTTCCACAGACGGCTTCGGCCCGCTGCTGGGACAGACTCACCATCAATTTGGCGCAAAAGTGGTGTCACGCGATTCGTCATTCGCGCTCGGCGTCGCCATTCGGCGCGATCAAACATCAGCCCAGGGTGGTTTTGAAGTTCAGACGAAACCGAATCTACAGCAGAATCGACCCCGCGTGCTCGTCGAATAAGTTTCGAGCGCGCATCCACCAAGGTCTTCCAATCCGGCGTGAGCAGAGGCTTCATGCGCGCGGCTGCGCTGGTCTGGCGCGTCCAAAGCAAGAAGTCGGCGCGCTTGCGATGATCCGCTTGCGTGAGCCTATTCTTGTATTTTGAGTATGTTTTCTGACTGACCTCTTTGGTCATCGTCCGGCCATGCCAGGCCTTACGCACCTGTTCCAGCGCCTCGGTATCGCGACCAAGCGCTTCCAAAGCTTTAGCATAGGTAATGAGACCAGCGCCGGTTTGAGCGCCGCCATGTGTTTCAAACCAGGCGACACGCGCGCGCGCATCTAGGCTCGATAGCTCCATGACTTCTTCTGTCCGGTCTCGGATCGCGGCGGTCTCTGGCCATCCACCAAGGCGGGTCAATGCGCGGTCCATCTCATCGAATGACATTCGCCAATCTCTGCGAGCGCGATACCAAGTCAAAACATCTCGCGCTGTGGTGTCATTGATCTGCGACTCTGCTTGGCGAACTTCAAACCAGTCGCTGCGATCCACAGCCTGAAGGCCATCTCGCAGGAGCGCAGCGTCCCGAGTGGAAACCACGTCAGACGCAGCAACAAGTTGCGGCTTTAAGCTCGGCGCCGACGGGGTTTGCGCAATTGCGGAAACTCCCAGTAGAGACGAGACAAATATCAGGCTGAAGAAGCGAATACGCATAGGCTTTGACAGTGTCCTTACATTCCTTGCCGTTGATACATTCCGATTCAGGTTTATAGGCCGTATATGACCAAAGTCTGGCAGTTTGAGGCCGGGTTCAACCCAAAGAGTGTATCTGACAAATGTTTCATGGTTCCATTCCAGCGCTCGTAACCCCATTCAAGAACGGGGCCATCGATCGCGACGCGTTCACAAATCTGATTGAGCGCCAAATTGAGGGCGGCTCAACCGCGCTCGTGCCGTGTGGAACGACCGGAGAATCCGCGACTTTATCTCACGCCGAACACAAGGAAGTTGTCGAGCTCTGCATTCAAGTTGCGGGCGGACGCGTCCCAGTGATCGCAGGTGCCGGATCGAATTCCACGCGCGAAGCCATAGAACTGATTGAACACGCCAAAAGCGTCGGCGCGGATGCAGCTTTGGTGATCTGCCCGTACTACAATAAGCCCGACCAAGCCGG
>JBCBGJ010000034.1:0-11633 GCA_038526925.1 Pseudomonadota bacterium | reverse complement strand
CCTTGCAAACTTGTTTGTCCTTCTCTCCTATGCGGTGACAGGGGCTCGGTAGGGTTCACCGCGTGTCAGCACGGCCCAGATGATCCGTGCCGCCTTGTTCGCCATCGCGACCGTAGCGAGGCGAATAGGCTTTCGCTCCAGCAAAGAGACGAGCCAGGGATCAACTCGATCTGGACGTGCGCGAGCAGCACGGACACGCGATGTCATGCCAGCAACCAGCAAGGCGCGGAGATAGCGATCGCCCATTTTGGATATGCGTCCTAGTCTTTCTTTACCGCCACTTGATCGGTTGAGCGGTGTCAGGCCGAGCCAGGCCGCAAACTCACGACCGAATTTGAATTGATGCGGGGACCCGACTGTCGCAACGATCGCGGACGCAGTGACTGGTCCGATGCCCGGAATTGTCTCTAGCAGCTTCACGCGTTCGTCTGCGCGCGATGCCGCGAAGATCTCCGCCTCCAGGTCTTTGATCCGTGCATGCAGAAGCAAGAGTTGCTGGCACAAAGACAGGATGACCGTTTGCGCTGCAGACGGCAGTGCTGGACCATTGCCAGCCTGAAGGTCTTCCGCAAAGTCTCGGATATGGTTCAACCCTTTGCGAACAACATGGCCAAACTCTCCGATCAGGCCGCGGATCATGTTGGAGAGCTGAGTGCGTTGCCCGATCAGCAGCTGACGTGCGCGATGCTGGCTGAGTAGAGCTTGCTGGTCAGGCGACTTGATCGCCACGAACCGCATTGTTGGTCGGGTCACCGCCTCGCAGATCGCTTCAGCATCTGCCGCGTCCGTCTTTCCGCGTTTGACATAGGGTTTCACATAGACCGGCGGCATCAGCTTCACCTGATGACCAAGCTTGCTGATCTCGCGAGCCCAATAGTGGCTGCTACTGCAGGCCTCCATACCGATCAGACACGCGTCGAGCTTTGCCAGAAATGGTAGGACTTGATGACGGCGAAGCGAGCGATTGAAGGCAACGCCTCCGTCTTCAGTCACGCCATGAACTTGAAAAATCGTCTTGGCCAGATCGATGCCGATTGTGGTAACATACATGCGGATGGCTCCTCTTATTTGCAGCACGTTGATGGTGACCGCGTATTATGGCGCATTGCGACGCCGGGAGCAGGAGCCATCCACCCCATCTGCTTATGCTCGCCCACCAGAAATGACAGGCAGCTAAACCACTGAGAAGCGATACTGTCAGCCAACCTATATTTCGGCTGAAGGCGGCGACGGCGTAATAGCTGAGGGCGTCACAAAAGCATGTACACGACCTGCTTCTCCAGACCTACTCAGTCTGGAAGCCTTACCAAGTCATGCGGACCTCGCATCACGGATTGTGTTCTATCTTGTGCACGTAGGTTGCCGCCATCATCGATCTCAAAATAGTCGATGAAGCCGCGTAGCCGGTCTGGTCCCTTGCGGCGATGGAATACTGCGACAGCGAGGTTTCGCCCTGTCTCATCGAAGATCACGTCTTCCGGGAGAATGCCTGCGGCGCGAATGCGGTCCATTTCTGTTAGCTCACCGGTCTCTGGGTTAAGCGATAAAAGCGCGAGCATGTAGGTCCGCCGCCTTGGCCAAGTCTCAAGGAAAAAGAGTTCAGGAAGATACGTGCGCTCCATTGCGATGGAAGCAATCATCGTACCGTCGTCGGATAGCTCAAGCCCTTCAGCAAAGCGTCCGACGCGGCTGGAATCGATCAGTTTTGCCGGCTCAGTGTTTGAAGGCGGCGAAATTACGTGCACTTGCCCGCCGCGCTGGGTCAGCATCGCAAATGTTGAGTCATACGCATTCACATCCGTAATCAGGAAGAAACGGCTATCCGGGGTCCACCTCCCAACCGCAAGGCGGACACCAAACTCGATCGGCTCGTCTATCGCCACGGCATCCATGGGTATGCCTTCTTCATCCGGCGTGAGATCGTAAAACTGCACGCGCACATTCCCAACATTAGCGGCGAGCGTGCGCCCGTCCGGCGCGAGGTGCAAGGTGCGGATGCGCGGCTCACTATCATCCGCCTCATAAGGTGGCGCAAGGTTGATGAAACGCGGCTCGCCAGGCAAGCCATCGACAGTAAGTGGAACAATGGTGAGTTCCGCGCCGTCGCTTTTAGAGCCTATAACAAGAAAACGCCCATCACTGGAAACTTCGACCGATTGTGGCACCGATCCCACGTTTTCCACCATCGCTACTTCCGTAAGCGAAGTGTCGTCGATAGCGTACACCCGTAGCGTACTGGCTTTTGGAAAAGCCGAGTAAGCGCTTTCAACTTGCTCCGTGCCCGGTGGTAGCGACCCAAACGTCTCGATCACAAAGGCATGTCGACCATTTGGCGAAACGTCTACGATTTGGGGCCAGGACACAACAGAGTTCGGCGCAGAAGCTGCAGCGATCGGAGCACCTTCGGTAAACAGCGTGATTTCGTCGAGCGCTCCGTCGAACGGTTCAATCTTACCGTCGCCATAAGCTGTCCCGGCCATATCAGCATCAGACACGGCGATGAAGCGCCCTTCAAAACGTCCAGGTTGCTCCTCAAAACCAGGGTCATCGCTGGCATAGTCCCCAAGTGACGCACATCCTGCCACACCTGCGAGTACGAAGCCCGTAATCCATATCCATTTCTGCGCCATCCGCTGGTATCCTTCAAATCTTGATCTAAACTGAAATGAATGTTTTCGTTTACGAGTCAAGTCAGATGTGTCAACTTACGAGAATGACACTTCAGGACTTCAGAACAGAGCGAGCTGCCAGCAAACGCGCGAGCATTCTCGCAGAAGCTGAGAAGCTTTTCCGGCAGGAAGGGTTTTCGCGGGCGAGTATGGAGACAATCGCGCGCAAAGCGCAGGTCTCAACGGCGACGCTATATCGCTATTACTCGAGCAAAGAAGACTTATTTGAAGCTGTCGCAAGCGAGACAATGAACCGGCTTGAGCTCAACCTGTCGCCTAACTCAAATCCGGCGAGCGGCCTGGCGGATTTGGCGCGCGCTTATGCGCGGCTTTTGTCGGAACCAGATATCCGAGGCTTGTTCCGAATGATCGTTGCGGAATGCGGCCTCGATGAAGAATTGGCTGCACGGTTCTATACAGCCGTAAAATCACGACTCAGCGACCTCTTCATCAAACAAATCGAGGAAGGCTACCGCGCCGGCCTCTACAAGGATATTCCAGCGCCAGATCAAGTCGCCGGTCAACTCCAAGGCATGATCGAACACGGCACGCTGATGCGAGGTCTGGTCCTTGGCGACAATATTGAAACCATGTCAGAGGCAGACAGCATCGCGGATGAATCGCTTGCGACGTGGATGGCTCGATGGGCTAAATGACACGATTCCGAGCCTTATTTAAAGCAAGAAAATATGCTCGCTGGTATGTCTGGTTCCCAGCACTTTTGATCAGTCTCGGTGTTTTAGCGTCGATGCTGATATCACGTGAACAAACACATGCTGATCTCCCCAATGACCTGTCGATCGTGGAACTGAGAATAGACAACGCGAACTCCTATCTCGTTTTTGATCGCGCTAATCCGAAGAATGCACTCCTGATCGATCTCGGCACGCCTGAGAACGCCGAATTGTTAGCCAAGCGTATCATCAAAGCAGGTGTAGATCCTGCCGATCTGGACGCAGCGATCATAACCCATGGACACTATGATCATGCTGGCGGTGCGCGGTACTTTCAGGAAACTTTTGGCACGCGATTGATAGCGGGTGAAGGCGATCGTCGGCCTATCGAAACTGGCGACGAACTGGCGGTCTGCCCGACAAATATCATGGGTCGCACCATTGCCTCGGAAAGCGCCGCACCCGGCACCTGGACATCAAGGCCAGTGGTATATGTGCGCGATCGTTATGACTTGTCGGACATCAGCGCCATTTCTGGAGAGGTGATTGCTTTGCCGGGACACACGCCAGGCTCAGTGATCGTCAATATTGGCGATGCGGTGTTCGTTGGAGATCAAATCCGCGGTAAGATCTTCGGGTCTGGTCCTGCATTACACTTCTTTATGTGTGACCAGCAGGACAATCTCCAGGACCTCGAGGCGATCCTGACGCGACTTTCGCCCGATGCGACCCGCGTCTTCCCCGGCCATTTGAGCGTTTTCTCACGAGATCAATTGCATCGCTACGTGGAGCGGCGCCTGCCAACAAAAGAATAGGAGATCAACTAAATGACACCCCCTCTCGAGGAATATCACGGACGCCTCGCCATGGTGACCGGCGCAGGTGACGGCATTGGCAAGATGTTGGCAAAGAAATTTGCAGACGCTGGTATGACAGTTTGTGTCCAAGATATTCGCGAAGATGCTGCCTCAGCGGTGGCCTCTGAAATCGGCGGCAATGCGTTTCCGCTCACCTTTGATGTCAGCGACTATGACCAGTGTGTCCAAGCCGCCGGAACACTGGAGCGTAGGGCTGAACCCCTCTGCATGCTCTGGGTGAATGCTGGGGTCGGTGTGGGTGCAAAGATGACGGAAGGTTCGCGCAATGCCATCGATTGGGGCGTCGCGGTAAACATTGTCAGCCCGATCTGGACTGCGCGAGCGCTCAGGCCGCTTATGAAACCGGGCGAAGCACCCGCGCATATCGGTTTTACGGCCTCGGTTGCCTCTTTGCTTGCTGCTGAGGAGGACTATCCATTTTATGCGGTCACCAAACACGGGACATTTGCTGTCGCCGAAGCGATAGGCGCGGAAGTTGGACGCGAGGGGATCACGTCAACCATTCTCTGCCCTGGTCTCTTGAACACCGACATCTGGGACGGCGCCCGTGCTCGCCCAGATCGGTTTGGAGGGGAAAAACGTATGGACCCGAGCATCGCAGAACCTTGGAGGCAGGCAAAGACGCCCGATGTCATGTGGGCGCATATTGAGCGAGTTGTTTCCAACGGTGGCGGTTATCTGGTTTGCGCAACCGAAGACGATACACTGACCCGTTTCAAGGCGCGTGCTGAGGATATTGGCAAAGCGTTCGTCCAGATTTGACCGCGAATGCTGCGGGCACGCTGAGACATTGCCACTAGGAAATTGCGATCTTTGAAAACGGTGTACGGTGTACGGTGTACAAGTCGACATCGTTCGAAATATCAAATTTATCAAATGTGTTGCGAAGACCCGTTGAACGCATAATGGGTTTAGGCCGTTGAAAAAACTATTTGCTCATGCTCGCATTTCAGGCCTTTGGCAGCGTAACGAGGCCGGACTGACTTGCGGTTGCGAGGAGTTGGCCGCGCTCTGAAAAAATGTTCATTCTGCCGTGAAAGATGCCGTTCTGAATTGCTTCGAGTTGCGTCATACAAAGCGTCCACTCCGACAGCTCCTGGCCTGTCACGCGGATGGAATTATCGAGGCTTATGGCGCCTGCTCGGCGCTCGATACTCAGATGGATGGCTTCAGGGAGGTAGTCTGCGATGAGCGCCAGAAACTGCGAAGGGGACGCCATAGGTTGGCTTGGCGTTCGAACCCAGAATACCATTCTCCCGTCTCCGGGCGGCGCTGCCAAGCGCATCTCCAGCACCGTATGCAAATCACCAGGATCTGCACGGACGAATGGAATGTCGTCGCTCTTATTAGGTGGCGTGAACGCGACGTCTTGTGTCCATTGATAATCGCCGATGCTATGCCGGGTACCGAAGCTTCCAGACAATCGCACTTGAGGTTCTTCGGCGTATGTCATTGCAGCGCTGGCCAGGTCGCCGAGTAGTTCAGGATTTTATTCAGGCCGCCCAATAGAAAGAGCGAGGCGAGCGCGATGCGCCCGCTGACAAGTGCACAGACTGAGAGGTTTGACGATGCAATCATGAGGCTGTCTCGGCAAACGCCGCGTCGGCTTGGGCTTTAACAACATCAAGCGCGTTCTCCATGAGCGGACGCATGTCATTGTTTACGAATCGCTGAACGAAAAAGCGTTTGTACCCGGCATTCGGTTTCAGCGAGTATGTCCAGGTGAGCTTCGACTGCCCATCCGGCAACACTTCCCAAGTTTGCTGACCCAAAGCGTAGTCGAGATTGTTTCCAGCCGCAGCCGTGAAGTCCCAAACCTGGTAGCGAAACAAAGTCGGGAAGTCATTTTCGAGCACCCGCTCAAGTGTATAGTGGCCATCTGAAAACTCTAAGCGCCGCACAGAGCCTTCCTCTGGCCAAGTGCCTGAGACGACAACTACATCGACCGGCTTTTTGATATTGTCGGTCTCTTCCATCGCGGCGACGATTTTGTTTCCATCTTCGATAAAAGCGCGGAGCGGTTCTAGCGGTGCGTTAAAAACGCGCTCGGTTTCGTAGACTGCGTAGTCGCCACCTGAAGGTTCTGGAGCCGTACCAGTATATTGCGGCGGTTCAGATGGCGGAGCGAACGTTCCGGCGCAGGCCGTTACAGCGACTGCAAACAGCGAAAGGGTCACATTTCTGAACGTGAGAATAATCATTGAAGGCTCCAGCTTAAGAGGTATGATACGAAGTTCGTATAACGTATTTAATACGAACTTCGTATGAATCAAGCGTAAGAGACGAAAAATGGCTAAAACCCAAGCTGAGCAATTGTTGGAGAGCGTTGGGACTCTGTTGCAACTATTCACGGTCAATGAGGAGCGTTTCCCCTCGGCAGAAGGGCGCATGCGTTACAATCCTATAGATTTCCAGACGCTCCGCTTTGTCGATGCTCATCCCGGGTGTCGAGGCATTGATGCCGCAAAGGCTCTCGGCGTGGCGCCGACCACGGTCCAATCATCATTAGATCGATTGATCCGCAACGGCCTAATCGATCGGAAACCTCACGCCGTCAGCAATCGGGCTAAGGCGCATTTTCTGACTGAAGAAGGTCAGAGTGTCCGAGCGGCCATCCACCGCCAAGACATCTCCAACATGGAAACCATGCTTAGTGTTTTATCGCCGGATGAACGTGCCAGCGTAATAGACGCGCTCGATAAGGTGGTCGCAAATTTAAATCAGAACGCTTCCGCCTAACGTGGATCCCAGTTCATTTTTTGAGAACTAGCGAGCACTCGCGAAAACCAAATTCTAACGACCTTTTGCTCGCTATTCCGCCGGAACTATTGGCACCTGATATTTCGGGCAATCGCTTCGGCAAATGCCATCATGCGACCATTCTGGCGGGCGGTAGAGATAGGCCAACTTATCGGACCACTTATCCGCCGTCGTCATCCGTTCCAGTAATTGTTGGAGGCCTGCGAATTGCGCTGTCAGAGGGTTGTTGTCGTGGACGGGTTTGACCAAGCCAACGACGGGTCGCTCTTCATAAGGATGAAAGGACCCGAAGAGCCGATCCCAAAGGATCAACACTTGGGAATAATTCTTATCGATGTATTGGGGCTGATTGGCGTGATGCACCATGTGATTACGTGGCGTGGCAAAAACCTTCTCCATCCAACCGAGATCGCCGACATAGCTCGCATGATTCCATATACCAAAGGCGCTCTTCACCACCACGATCGCGAGGTAGATCATAGGAGAAACGCCAAGCATTGAGGCCGCGATCGCCCCGGTGATTTGTAATTTTCCATCCAAATAGAACCCACGGGCGGCGGTGGAATGGTTGAACTCATTGGACGAATGGTGGATCGAATGAAAAGCCCAAAAGAGACCTACCCTGTGCCCCAACCTGTGCTCCCAGTAATAAGCCAGTTCATGGCATACGAAGGCAAATATCAAGGCTACCCAGACTGCATCAATCGTGAATAATCGCGCGTTGTCGTAAAGCCAAATCGATGCGGCAAAGGGCAATGCAAATCCGACCCCTAAACCGATAAAGCTATTCATGAGATTGAGACCAATGCTGCATAAGGCATCGCCATTATCGTATTGGCCACGCCTGGCGAGGAGGTAAAAGATCCTTTCTCCCAGCACCATCCCGAAATAAGCACCTGCCAGAAACCAAATGCTCATTGGCCCGCCGAGTAGTTCAACAATACCATCCAGCATTCGACCACCTCCATTTGTTGTCTAAATCAGCAACAAATCGAAGCTTTGGCAAGACTAGTGCAGTGTCTCCTAATGCTCGCGTCTCAGCAGTTTGGAATCGAATCCACGGCCGGTTCAAAAATCGCTATAAGTGGACACTCCATTTTGAAATGCGAGTGTCCGAAAACATTGCAAGAGCGATCCAGAGACTTAGCCAGGATTTGAAAGCCCCAATACGCACTGGCGCTGCAGGTCGTGCGTCGGGGCTGTCTGAACGCATCTAGGAGGCGCTGGCGCTAGTCGAATAGTTTGCGAGCTCTTGCAGAGTTTTCTCGCCATATTCATCAACGTCGCCAAATGAGCGGAACGTCTCCCACCTCACGCCGGAAGGGTCCATCGTCCAGTTTTTTTCCGACTTGGAGAAACAACAAACAGTTTCGCCGACTTCGAGCAGGGGCGCTTCAGCACTTTTCAGCGCGCCCAGAATAGACGCGAGTTCTTCACTCTCATCGACCTGGATACCAACATGGTGGATTCCCGGTGTGTCACCTTCAATCTCCAGAACTTCGACAACGAAGTTCACCTTCGGGTCATCCAGCATCCATTTGGCGTAATTCGGCCGTGTCTTCGTTGGCGCACGGCCAAACAGTGTGGTGTAGAATGCGGTCGCGTCGGTGAATTTTGCTTCTTCAGAGTTGATGTGAATATGCAAGCGTTTCATGGTCTAGTCTCCTATGTTGGAGACTATATATGCATAGTTGCGCATATATGCAAGTGTATTGATTTTCGGCGTTATGCTGCCTGCTTACGGCAGATCTCGATAGCATCCGCCATTGTGCGGAGCGTCATGGCCAACATGTCGGCATCCAGCCAGTAAAGCACTTTGCGTCCATCCCGTGTGGCAGATAGGACGCCGGCTTCTTTCAATATTTTGAGATGGCGTGACACGCCGGAGAAATCTATGCCGCAACAGTCTGAGATGTCCGAGACTGTGGCAGGGTCAGTCCGTGCAGCGAGCGTCGCAACGATGGAAATCCGCACCGGATCACATAACGCCTTAAACAGATCAGGCCGCATCGCGTCTTCAAGCGCGATCGTGCAGCAGTCTGGGAGGGTGTTGGTATTTGTCATATCTTACGATAGCATATTTGCACAATTATGCAAGTAATGGTGCTGATTCAGAACCTTTTTCATTTTTCAGTTTCAGCGATCATGGGCACTCTTCGAACTGACCTCGACCAACCTCAACGAGCCTCATGAGTAGCGATTCCTAACGTCTGTTATTGCTCGCTTTTCAGAAATCCTGAGAGGCCGTTGTAAGGCGATTTCCCGCCTCCGGCCCAGCGGCTGTTGTGAGGCGAGTTTAGACCGCTGAGTTTTTGTCGCTTCAATCGGGCATGACATAAATGTTTTTCAGCTCGGTTTTTACTGGAAAATGGCTGCCAGGCATGGCAAATCGAAATCGAACTTTGAACGGGGGTATAGATGAAACACCTTATCATCATGACGATTTCGGCGCTCGCGCTCACGGCCTGCGGGGGCGGTGGCAAAAAACAAGCCATGATCAGCGCTTGCGTCGACCAGGGCGGAAATAGCCAAGCAAACTGCACGTGCATTGCCGACACAGCCGAAGATATGCTGGATAATTCTTTGTTTGCCAAACTCGCTGATTCGACGGCGCGCGGTGAGGGCATGCAGGATTTGATGAACGAACTGACCCCGGCCCAAGAGTCCCAATTCATGTCCTTCGCGCTCTCAGTGGGCAACAAATGCAGCGGTACACTCTAAGCTCAAACCCCAATCAGACTATTGCAGCGATGCTATTTCTCTTCCTCATTCCAGGTATCAGCGCTGATGAGGTTGGGAATCGCACGGTTGTTCCGGTTGCGCGGTGAGCGAGGTGAAAATCACTTTGTGATTTCAGGAATTATCCCTCAGCTTGGGAAGTGAGCACTGTTGCGACTGCCACGCCGATAAGCGCACTCATATATCTGAGACCGAAATCACCGCCAGTCCCAAAGCGCATTCTGCCTTTGATTGCTTCGAAAAAATAATGAGTGTCTTTCTCGGAGCGAATTTAAGACTCTCGGGAATCACAACGCTTGTAGCTAATACGACCGCCATTCCATCGGGGCGGCGCCGATCACGCTCCTAAATGCGGCAGCGAACTTCGAGGGGTTTGAATATCCAAGATCAAGCGCGATTTCGATGATGCTTTGGTTTGAATACCGCAGCCGATTTGTGGCCTCGCGCATTTTTGCAAAACGAACATATGTTGCGGGCGTTAAGCCGGCCCTCGCCTGGAACGCTTTGGAAAAGTGAGCCCGGCTAAGGCTGCACATTTTAGCGAGTTCCGCGACAGACACAGGTACACCCAAACTGTCATTAATACGGTCACGCACCCGCCGCCATTGCATCTCAGACAAGGGTTGTTCGCGGCGATCGATGGGGCGATCGCCTACTTCATCATCATAGAGCAGAGTATCAACGAAGTCTGCTGTGGCTTGCTCTAAGTCTATCTGATCCGTTGCAGAGGACTCTATCGCCCGTTTTAGAGCAAGGAATAAACGCCGTAGATCCGAAGAATCTGAGACGGAACTTGCAATATGTTCCAATCGATCGGTCATGTTTTCGGATCGTTCTGACAGATGCTTCTGGAATTCAGATCGCGAAATTCCAATCTGAAGAAGCGTAGCATTTGGCCATTCAGACTGCGCCGCGGTATTGGGAAGCCGCAATCCAATTTGCCCAGGATACAGCATTCGGCACAGGGAAACGCCATCATACTCGAAACTAAACCGTCCGTGACCTTCGAGAACCATGATGATTTGTGGATCGTCTGGACCCGGAGCATCGCCGCAATACTCATTAAAACCCCATTTTGTCGACCAAAGCGTCTCACTATCACTTTGATGACGCTCGAGAAGATTACCCCCCCGATCAGCAAGAGCCGCTAGTACATCTTGCACGTCTTTTCCTTTCAAGACTCATACTGTGGTTCTAAAATCTTCACACAAATGGAGCGGACGCCCCCTGCCCGGTGACTATAGCGAGGTGAGAACAATTCGCAACAAGGCGTTCCTCCATGATTTCCAAACCCCTATTGAGCTTAAGCGTTTCATGCATCGCGCTCTCTCTGACCGTTAGCCTATCCGGAACGGCGCTCGCACAATCTGCTGATGAGCAAAGCGATGACATCGTACTCGACACAATCATTGTGACGGGCCAGCAAGTTGATCGCGCCCTTGAGGATACCAATGCCAGCGTTCTTGTCTTTGATCCGCAGGCCATCCGCGATGGCTCGGCCGACTCAATTCTTTCGGTCACAGAAAGGTTGCCCAATGTGTCAACATTCGCGGGTGATCGCGGCGTTGCCATTCGCGGCGTCGGGCAAACCGGCTTTGGTTTTGGCGCAACGAATTTCCCGGCGACGCGATCCCCTGGCGACCTCGTCACAACCTATTTGAACGGTATCCCAGTGTCTGTGTTCGCCGGGCCGAAGAGCTTTTGGGATGTCGAACAAGTGGAAGTTTTCAGAGGCACACAGAGCACGACTTTCGGACGCGGCGCGCCTGCCGGAGCCGTTGTTATAGAGACCGTCTCGCCTGAACGCAGTGCGGTGCACGGTTCGGTTCGCGCCACAGTCGGAACGCAGAATACGCAAGGGGCATCGGTCGCGCTTGGGTCTGGTCTGGGGGACTCGGCCGCCTTTAGGCTCT
>JBCBGJ010000033.1:0-11683 GCA_038526925.1 Pseudomonadota bacterium | reverse complement strand
AACAGGGGGATTATCCCCTTGTTAAAGCGCCGTTTACGACGCCGCCCGTAAAAGACTACGGATCAGCCCGCATCTGCGTCGGGCGAGGGTATCGTTATGCGCGCAAAAGACAGAACGCCGACAACGCGTCTTTTGGCCCTCGCTGCTTTTGTTCTCGCAGCGGGGCTTTTGTCGTTGCGCGCGTATGATTTGTTCGGGACGCCGGAAACGGAGCCCGTTGGCGGCGCGGTCGAGCGCCAGCTTACCTACTTGCTTGAGCCGCTGACAGGCGAAGATCGGGTTCGGGTCTCGGTCACGGGCCTAACCCCCAAATCAGTCTTGGTGATGATTGATGGCGAGGTTGGCAGCGACCTGCGATCCGTTCGGACCCAAATTGAAAACATTCTCGTCGCCTCAATCGGGTTCAACTTAGAAACCGACACGTTGACCCTCTCGCAATTCCCATTCGCGCGCGGGGTTGGTGCAAGCCTGACACCTTTCGAAATTGCAGAGCTCTCGGGATTAGGCCTTTTAAGCCTGATTTTGCTTGGCGCAGCGTTCAGCCCTGCCTCAAACACGGCACCAGCGCCGACCACGCCAACCCGCGAGCGCCCAATTGAAACGGCGCGCAAAACCCGTCCTTCCCCCCAGCTGCTTGAGCCAAATCAAGACCTCGAAGCTGCCTCCACCCTTGCTGAAGCCCAACCGAGCCAGACCGCTGATCTGGTTCGTGATTGGATGTCGTACCGGGAGGATTAGATGAGCCTGCCCGCCCTCTCTCCCCTGCCCGATCGCCAGGATGGAATGACGCGCAGTGCCTTGCTCATGCGCGCCCTTGGTGCAAAGGCGGCTTCGGTCTGGTCAGAGCTTTCACCGGACGAAGCAGAACAGCTCTCAGCCGCGATGCAGGCACTTCCGGACGATGCCAACGCTGAACAAAGCGCCCTTCACGCGTATGTCCAAACCATGCGGCAAACGCCATCGATGAGCCTAACGCCGCCAACAAATGTTTGGGCAAAGCTCTCTCGACAGGAAGGCACTTTGATCGCGGGAATGGTTCAAGGTGAAAGCCCGCAAGTCATCGCGCTTATCCTTTCACGTCTCGCTCCAGACGCCGCAGCAAATACGGTTCGCGCATTGCCGCGCACCTTAGCGACAGACGCTCTAAAGCGTCTCCTAAACCTGGGACCAATCCATCCGGCGGCTCTCCGCGCGATTGAGCGGGTACTCGAGAACAGTCTGACGCAAAGCAAATCTGGAAAACTCGCTGGCGGACACGAACATGTTGCGCGCATTTTTGATAGTCTGGATAGCGGCTCCGAAAGTACGCTCCTGTCCTCTCTGGACAGCGCCGAACCTGGTGCCGGCGAGAAGATCCGCGCGCTTATGTTCACATTCGACGATCTGGCTGCGCTGGACCCAGGCAGCCTACAAACCATTCTTGGCAGCATCGATCGCGCCGTCCTGACTGTTGCCCTGAAGGGTGCGACACCAACCGTGTCCGATGCGTTCTTCAAGAATGTTACCCAGCGCGCGGCGGATCTGCTGCGGGAAGACATTGCCGCGGTCGGCCCCGTTCGACGCAGCGAAATCGACGCGGCTCGCGCCGAAGTGTTGCAAGTGGCCCGGGCGCTGGTGAAGCGCGGCGACCTGCTTCCGCAAAACCAAGATGATGAGCTGATTGAATGAAACGGCGAGTTGAGTCCTTAACCCCCTACCCCTTCGCGAGCGATTTTTCAGCGCCCGAGGGGAAGACACGCGACACAGTGCAGATGACGACTGAGGAGCTCGCTTTGCTCCTAGCCGATGCGCAAGCCAGCGGCGCCTCGATCGCCCGCAATGACACGCTCGCTGAACAGGCCGATAAACTCTCACAAGCCTCCGCAGATTTGAAACAAGTCTTGGCCAGCATTGTCGATTTAGCCGCCCATTTGGAAAGCGCTGCAATTGATGAAAGCGACCGCGCCGACGCGCTCGACCGCGTGCGCCGCCTCGCCGCAGTTGTGATCGAAGGTCAAGCTGACTTATTTTCGTAACGGCGCCGATTTATTCATATCTCGGCAACCATTCACCGCCAGTCTGACAGATCTCGCAAATTAAAAGATAAGAGCCTCATGACCGTAAATCGCGCCCTCGAAGACTCTCTCATGGATGCCCCCGTCAAAGTGGATGTGGTCCTTGGCGAAGCGAGAATGCCGATGGAAGAGCTTATGGGCCTCTCTGAAGGCGAGATTGTCGAACTGGAAAACCAGACGACCGACCTAGTCGACATTTATGTCTCTGACCGTCTGATGGCCCGTGGCCGCTTGGTCGTCGCGGATGGCCAACTCGGCGTCACCTTAAGCGAAATCGTAGATAGCCGCTCTCCGAGTTTCGCTTAGGCGAAGCGACCCAAGTCACTCAATGGTTTAGGATGGCTCAGTCTGACGCTCGGCTCGGCTAAGCCAAAGCGGCTGGAAACGATCAGAAGCCGCCGCCGGTCTTAAATCCCCCGCCCTTTTTGTAACCCGACCGAAAACGTTTGCGGCGCCGTGTCGGGGACGGAAATCCAATATCGCGTCCGCGGCGCCCACCTTTCCATCCATGCTTCAGGGCTAAATCAGCAACGTCATTGATGATGTCATATGCTTCGAATTCATGGCGCGGACGTCTGCCGCCAAAACCATTTCTGGTGCGACTTTCCTTGCGCCGTACTGATTGGTGGATCTGTTTAAGGGCCTTGCTCACCGACAACCGACCGGAGCCCAAATTCTCCAGAGCATCATCAAACAAAGCGATTTTGATCAAAGCGACATCGCTATCGAAGCGGGCCTCCTTGAACCGGCGGCGCAAAGCTTCAAATGCCCCCAACTCTTCCCCCAAGCGTGTGGGCGTGTCCGAGACACGGTCAGTCTCGAGTTCGAGCGACATTTCTTCGGTGCGAAGCTCGACGAGATCATCGACAATCTCATCATCGTCCAAGGTCACCGTTTCAGCCGCGAGCTGGCGCAGGTCTGGTATGCTCATATTCTGCAAGCCGCGTTCGAGCAGTTTGCGCGCCTGTTTCGCTGGCCCTTCTTCGCCAATTAAGGTCTTGGCATGCTGTTCGGTCAGAGCCGTATGGCGGGTTTCGGCCGAAACAATATCAGCATCGACGGCTGCGATGTCAGCGCGCAGTGCTTCGGTTTTAGCCTCGTCAGCAGGAATGCCTGCATCTTCGATCGCCTGGCGTTCGGCGGCCTCCAAATTTGTCTTGGCGAGCTCCGCTGCGGCGAGGGTGTCCTGGGCATGGTCGCCGAGCCAGTCGGTGATATCATTCAAGCGGGCAAAATTCTGCCGCGCCCCCTCATACTTACAGAGCTTAGCGACCCAGCCATCCAGCATCTTGAACAGACCGCCACCTTTGTATTGTGTCGTCCCAAAGCCGCGCTCCCAAAGGTAGGAAAACAACGGATCGCCGAGATAGGCTGCGCTTTTCTCTTCGCGCTCATCTATGGCGATCGCCAGCTTCTGGTCGGCGCGGTCAGCAATGGCCTCTGTATCCTCGAACATCTCGACCAAGCCGCGATAGGCTTTATCCTCGTTTAGGCGGGCTTCAATCCCAGCCAGTTTTGCATCAAGTTCAGCTTCCAGCGTTTCACGCGATTGCGCGAGATCTGTGCGCCGCGTTTCGAGATCCGTGATTTTGCCGGATGCAGCTTCAATCGTCTCGCGTTCTTCCTCGATATAGGCGCTATGCGATTGCAACAGTTCCAGGGCTTGCTGATGCAAGCGATCCAGATCTTCAAAATCGGCTTGCTGGATAATATCCAGCCTCATATCGGCCAGACGCTGCATCGCGCCAACACGGTGCGACTGAATTTCAGCCAATCGACCGTCTATGCTATCCGCAGTTTGGATCGCGTCATTTAACCGGGTGCGCAGGCGGTTTAGGCGGCGGTCTAAGAGTGCGAGCGCGTCGCGTCCTGAAATCCATTTGGCCATGCTCACCACTCCAATATCGCGCCGCCAGGCGTAGCGACCGAATAGGTGGGAGAAAGGGTGCCGACGGGTTTGCGGCCAATCACGGCATTTTGGATGATTTGATCATCTTGCTTGTCCGACGCAACGGAGTTGAACGCGCTTTCGCTGACGCGCTGCGCCCAGCGTGAGACACGTTCGGTCTTACGGTCTTCTTCGGACTCAATTTCAACCTCAACCAAGCGACCCGCCGGATCGACCGCCTCGACGATGAGATAGTAGTTGCGGGCCGTTGGCGCATCATCGGGAATGCGGAAAATCCCAGATCGCGACTCTCCAGGACCATAGACGACGCGTACATCATAGCTAATTAAGAGATCCGCTTTCAGCTGGTTCAAATTGCTGATCGCCGTTTCAGTCTGGCTGACATCTCGATCCTGTAGGGCGGTCTGGCCATCTACGAGATAGGTCGCAGCTAGTTGATTGGCAGTCTCTGATTGCGACACGGCGATGACCTCGTCATGTGCTTCAGTCAGTTGCTGAGGCAGGGATTCGGTAATCGCACGCTCAACCCGCATCGCATTGGCTTTGGCCGGTTGAACCACGCCGAACTGGTACGCAAAGACCCCAGCGATCAGCGCGGTGAGGCCGCCGGCCAGTGGCTTCCACCAGCGGTCGCGCGAGACGTAGATTTTCGCGAGGCGCGTACTGAGAGATGGCGCGGGCGGGCGATAATGAAAGCGTTGCTCTTCCAGCGCGCGCACGCCTTGCAACAAAACCTCATCTGTCACTTCAATGCCTTGCGCGGCATAAATCTCTCGCAAGCGAGCGATCAGCTGCTGCTCTCGGCCTTCCTGATCCAGTTCCTTTTGCAGGATAAGATCGCGATGGCGCAGCGTGTCGACCACGTCCATCGCGACGAGAACATCGTCGAGCGTTTGCGTTTGAGGATTTGTCGTCATCTCGGCTTTAAGCAGTTAGGGCCAATGCGGCTCCATCCTGAACCAGTTTGGTCAGGCGCTGTTTGCCATCTTCGACGGCATCTCTGATCTCAGATGAATTCTTGGTCGAGAGGTCGCGCATTTCCGCGATGATGACTTGCGAGCGCTCTTGGAAATTGACCACACTGTCGACCAGCATTTTTACAGAAGCGGCGGAGACCGTGGGACCATAACCAGCGCGGGTCGCTGCCTCTTGAACTTCGCCGCCTATTTCTGCGAGTACTTCGAGGCTCTTATTCACGCCATCCTTCATCGCTTCCAGGGTCTGCGTACTTTCATGAAGACCGTGCATGCCGGTGAAGCTGGCCGTCAGCGCGGTCAAAACGACTTCATTGGTTGAGAAAAAGCTGACGGATTGAGCATAGACCCGTTCTTTTGCCGTCGTGATTTGAACAAGCCGCGCCATGATGACTTCAGACGTGTTGTAACCAATGGTCAAATTGTCCGACAGGTCCTTGGCGATCTGATAGCGCTTCTCTTCGGCTTGCAGCTGGCGCAGCTTTTCATCACGGGCGAGTTCAACCCGCGCACGCTCGGCCGCATCATCACCCGTGAAGGCGTTGACCGCCTCGACTGCAGTCGTGACTTCGCCGCGCGCCCGTTCAAGGACGCCCTCGGCGGTTTTCAGCACTTCCAAAGCCAGCACTTCAGACTGTTTCATCGCACCTCGGAAATCGAGATAGGCTTCTAGAATATTGCGTTCTCGCGCAATCTGATTGGCGGACTCGTCTTGAACCTCGAGATAGAGATCCTTGATCTTACCGAAACGACTAGCAATGTCGCCGCGGGTCATTTTCATCCACACATTCGAGACCCGTTCCATGGTCGAGATTTTGCCATCGGCATATTGATCGACCAGGGCCTTCGCATCATCGCGAATGGAGTCAAACGCTTTGGTGATGCCTTCATAACGTTGAGCAATCGTCATATTGGACACTTGCTCGCGGACGACATCGTTGAACACACTGGCCTGATCCAATGTCCGCGCAATTGCGGCAACCTTGTCGGGCTCAAGCTCCGTGATCTGCTCAAGCAACGCCACAACTGGGGCAGCGCTGCCGTCCGCTTCAGGTAATAAGCCGAGCTCGCGCAGCCCTCCCATTGCTTTATCGAGATATTGCAAGGCGGTTGGGCTAGTCGTGCTCATAGAGTGTCCTCCGAAAGATGATTGTCTGTAGTTTACTGAAGCGAAGAGGGAACCAAAAGGCCTGAATTACTCTGGCAATTGGTTTTCCTTCCCGTTCGATGCGGCGCTGCCGTTCGGCTTGGCGCTTATACCGGACAGGGCGTCGTTGAGATCGGCGTCTTTCAGGCCAAGTTCACCCAGCAAGCTGTCGAGCAAAGGCACTTGAGCTCGATAGCGAAGCGCCGCGTTCACAGCCTGGTCGGCGACATTGCCATTGCCGGTCGCTTCGCCGCCTTCGACGCCGCCGCCCATGCCACCAAGACCATCGACATGCAGGATCTTGATGCCTTCGATTTGTTCCATCGGCTTGACCTGCTGTTCGATGATTGCAGGCAGGGCCGCAATAAGAGCCTGTTTGATCTGCATCGCGATCTGGTCGACCGACAAGACGTTGGCAGCTTCATTGACGGCGCGCTTACCATCAGCCTCGACGGCGTAGGTCGCGGCCAGGGCTTCTGCGCGCAATTTCTCAGCCTGCGCCGCACCTTCCGCGGTGATCTGCTCTTTTTGAGCTTCCGCTTCGGCTTCAATACGGATGGCCTCAGCGCGGTCAGCTGCAGCGACTTTCTCGGCTTCAGCAGCCACTTGAATGGCAATCGCGGCCTGTTCAGCGTCCTTGCGGGCATCGATCAGTTCAATCGCCATTTGACGATCAGCGATCTCAGTCTCGCGCGCCGTGGTAACTTCCTCAAACGCTCGGGCCGCAAGAGCGCGGGCTTTGTCAGCCTCTGCCTCGGCCTCAGACTGTGCACGAGATTTCTCAGCCACCGCGATGTCACGCTCTTGGCGGGCAAGCTCGACGAGCTTTTCTTTTTCCACTTGAGCCGCTTCAACAGTCTGGTTTTTCTCGATCTCGCGCTGTTCAACTTCGCGTTTCGCAGCGATCGCAGACTCTTCGACTTTTTGCGTCGCGACGATTTTGGCTTGCTCGGCCTCGCGTTCGCGCTCGGCTTGTTCTTTGGCAATTTCCGACGATTGCATCGCTTTGCGGATCTCGACTTCGCGCTGCTGTTGCAGGCGCGCATACTCGCCGTCGCGAGAGATCTCTAGGCGCTGTTGTTCGGCATCCAGGTTCTTACGTTGGATCTGAACTTCCGTCTCTTGTTCGATATCATTGCGCTTCTTGCGCCGTGCCTCGATTTCTTCCGTCAGTTTGGTCAGACCTTCGGCGTCAAACGCATTGTTGGGATTGAAGAACTCTTTCGATGTTTGGTCGAGCCCTGTCAGCGAGACCGATTCCAGCTCAAGACCGTTCTTCAAAATGTCCTCAGATACGGCCGCTTGCACTTTCTGGACGAAGTTGACGCGCTGCTCATGCAATTCTTCCATCGCCATTTCGGCGGCCACTGCGCGTAGGGCGTCGACAAACTTACCTTCGACCAGCTCTTTTAGGTCCTGCGGGCGCATTGTGCGTTGACCAAGGGTCTGGGCAGCATCCGCGATCGCTTCGACAGTCGGCTGGACGCGGACATAGAATTCGGCCTGTACATCGACCCGCATCCGATCGCGCGTAATCAGGGCCTGTTCAGCATGCCGGCGCACTTCCAAGCGCAGCGTGTTCATATTCACGGGGATCACTTCGTGCAGGATTGGGAAAACCAATGCGCCGCCATTCATGATCACCTTCTGGCCTCCAAATCCGGTACGGACGAAGGACACTTCTTTTGAAGACCGGCGATACAGCCGGGCGAAAACCATGCCGCAAATCAGCAAGAAACCAAAAGTGGCAATTGCAATAATGACGGGGAGTTCTGTAAAATAATTCATGATACGTCCTTCCTTAAACTATGAGCGGCCCAATACGGGATTAGTATTGATGACTGCTTGAAAAATTGAACCAGATTTTTTGACTAATAAAACTTCATTTCCTTTTGCAAATTTGAGACCGGTTTGGTCGGGTTCGACGAGGATGTAATGGGTGGTACCATGGACATCCCGAAGCTTGGCTTCTGCGGGTTTGCCTTGCTCAGCTTCACCGCGAATGATTGTGGCCACTGCGCCAATAAAGGCACTGCGTGAAACCGCGTCAGTTTCCTCCTTGGGCATGATCTTAGCGATGCCAAGCCCGAGATAACGGGTGGTCGGCAAGGCGATCATGAGCGCTGGAATCGCGACAAGCATCGGCCAGATGTAAATGCCTAACAGGCCTTGGCTTACCTCCTGTACGATCAGGCCTGAAAGCCCAAATCCGAGCAGGAAAGCGGCCAACAGAATTAAGACCGGCACCTTGCCAACACAGAGCCAAGACAAGAACTGACTTAACGGTCCCGCCGTCGGAATATCGGGCATATCTGGACCGTCGACATGGAGGGGGCCTCCGTCACCGCCGAGCGCGGCATCCACTTCGAAATCAGCATCCGCGTCCAGCTCAATGTCTGGCAGCGCGCTGTCAACCAGGCCGGAAAACGCCACGCCAAACAACAAGCCGACCAGTTCCAGGGTGGCGATCAATCCAAGGACGATCAGCGCCGCAGTGAACGGGAGCAATGACGGGTGGAATAATTCCATTCGGGTTAGCCTTCTTCTTGTTGATGTGCTGGATCGACCAGCACCGATTTATAGTCTGCCAATCGTTCTTCGAGACTGGCGTCGAGCGCGTCTTCCTCTTCCATCAGAGCAATCAGCTTTTGCAGGTCTGCCGCCTCTCCTTCGAGATCGGCCATGGCCTCTGCCGCGTCGGTGCGCGCCGTGGCATGGTCGACTTTGACCCGCAATATTTCTCGTGCCAGACGCTCATCACCGGCGTCCAGGGCGGCATTTGCCTGGGCATCGAATTGACCGTGAGCCTGCTCTGATGTGAGCAATTTCGCCAGCCGGTAACGCTCTGCCTCAACGGCGCCGAGGCGCAGTTTGAGGCGGCTGAGAATTTCAGAAGGGGACATATCGCTGAGAGACGATGGGGAGTTCTGTGAATCGACTTCCAAAAAGTCTAACAGATTGTCTCTTATCGTATTTTTCAGCCGCTCTAGGAGTGACCTTGCCATGCCCTCTGATCCTTTCTCTTATCGAATATCGGTATGAACCTATCGCTGTTCAAGATCTGTTCATAAAAAATACTGAGCTGAACAGACTTTTCTCGCCCACAATGCGGGTTCCCCTGTCCTTTCAAGTATAGCTTATGCGTATATTTGACCTGCGCAATCTAAATGACTGAAGCAATACAAACGATCATCGGACGCGGGTTGGGCGACATAAGCCACAAAACATCGAGGCGATGCGTTCCGAGCCGCGCACATTAAACATCCCCCACAAATGCGCGGAATCCTGAAAAACTAATAAATCAACAGATTCTGTTAACCATTTCAGCGCAACACTCCGAACCATAGAGTGGAGTGTGCTGTATGCGAATGAAGATGTTTGCCGCTGAGTCCCTTGAGGCAGCTAAGGCATTGATCTTCGCGGAAATGGGCGATGATGCGATCATCTTGTCCGAACGCGAAGTGCCTGGGGGCGTAGAGGTCCGGGCGGCGACCGACAAAATGGGCGGTGGCATGGTGCCGAGCGAGTCTCGGATCCTGACCCGTTTGGGCGCAAATCCGGCACCGCGTTTGGTCGAAAGCCCGATCCGAAATCGCGTCCGCGATTCTTTATTATGGCACGGCGCGCCAGAACGCTTTGCAGAACGCATTGCAGATGCTGGCTTGAATGGCGGGTTTGAAAGCAAAGAACCAGGCTCGGCGCTCGCCGCGGGTCTGGACAGCGCAATCACATGTGACCCAATTCCGCCGGTTCCACACAGAAACATTGTTCTGGTCGGCGCGCCAGGGCATGGGCGTACAGCGACAGCGGCCAAACTCACCCGCCGCGCGGCCGTCGCGAAAGCCGAAGTTCTTCCGGTCGCCGCAGACCTCGATCTGACCGCTGGCGGCGCACAGCTCGCCGCCTATCTCGAAAAAGAGCAAGGTCAAATCCGATCGGTCACAACGCCCGACGACCTGTTCGCAACCCTGAAACAGATCCAAGCTGAGAATAAGCGCTGCATTATCGATATGCCGGCGATCATCCCATTTGACCAAGAAGACATGGCCAGCCTGCAAGATCTGTTGGCGGTGATCGATGCGGAACCTGTCTTGGTGATCAGCGCAGAAGGTCACCCAGAAGATCAAGCGGAGGCTGCAAAAGCCTTTGCGCGCTGCGGTGTTCGCCGCGCGATTGTGACGAAACTCGACGTAACGCGTCGGCGAGGCGGGATCGTTTCAGCTTTGATTGCTGCGAAGATCTCTTTCTCTCACTTGGCCATCACACCGTTCATCGGCGGTGGCCTGGTCCCTGCGACCCCATCTAGACTGGCCCAGTTGCTGACAGAAGACGCACCTGCCCATGTCGCCCTTAAAGGAGCCGCATAATGAGCTTCCTACTTCCGAAATCGCAAGAGCGCCCGAACCAGCGCCCCCCGCGACGCGTCGAGCCCGCCTCGATTATCGCGGTCGGGTCCGGCAAAGGCGGCGTCGGCAAGACATTCATGTCGATCACTTTGGCGAGCGCCATGGCCCAAGCAGGACGGCGCACGCTTCTGGTCGATGGCGACTTAGGGCTTGCAAATGTCGACGTCCAACTCGGCATTGCTCCCGAAACAGACCTCGCCGCCGTCATCGCCGGATGGGTTGAACTTGAAGATGCTGTTACGCCCGTTGATGGCGGATCTGCGAATGGCGGGTTTGACGTACTGCCCGGACGCTCTGGCTCAGGTGCATTGGCTGAGATGTCTTCAGAAGAAGTCGCTCGCCTCGCCGCCGGTCTGTCCGCTTTGGCCCTGCAATATGATCAAGTCATCCTGGACCTTGGCGCCGGGATCGAAGCCAACTGCATGCGCCTCGCCCGCGCGGCCGACAAAGTTCTGATGGTGATCACCGACGAACCAACCTCGATGACCGACGCTTACGCCTTTATCAAAGTGCTGAAAGGTTACGCGCCGAGCGTCGAACAGATGATCGCGATTAATCAGTGCGAAACCAGAGCTGCTGGCCAGAGTACGTTCTCTGCGGTCGCTCAAGCTTGCCAGACATTCTTGGGCTTCAGACCGCAACTGGCTGGCACCGTTATTCGAGATGACGCCGTGCGCGAAGCCATTCGCAGCCAAAAAACGTTAATCTCAACAAATTCGTCCTCTCAACCGATTCAGGACGTTATCGCCATTGCTCACACGCTTCTTGGGCGTACTGGGCAAGAACTTCATTCTTAAGAGGTATGAATAAAATTGTCGTTTCGAATGCGATTGTTAAATCTTCGGTTACTTTCATTACCTAGATTCACAATGGTTAACGATCACGCTAGGAATGCGAATAGACTGATTCGGGGAGCTGAATATGCGAGTCTTACTAATTGAAGATGATAATGCGGTCGCCCGCAGTATCGAACTGATGCTGAAGGCTGCTGGCTTTAACATCTACACAACCGACCTTGGTGAAGAAGGTGTCGATCTCGGGAAGGTCTATGAGTATGATATTATCATTCTCGATCTCTCTTTGCCTGACATCTCTGGCTATGACGTGTTGAAACAGCTGCGCATGGCGCGCGTGAATACACCAGTCCTGATTCTCTCTGGGAATCCAGACATTGAGGCGAAAGTGAAAACGCT
>JBCBGJ010000032.1:0-11840 GCA_038526925.1 Pseudomonadota bacterium | reverse complement strand
GAACAAAGTATCATTGCTGCGTAGATGATCTAGGATGGACGCGCAAAGCTCAGATGAACTTGCAGCGAAAAAGCCGTATGCTGTATTAGAGCGTCATGAGACGACTGATCGTAGCGTTTCTGAGAGACGATGCTTTGAGCATCAAATGCAGTTTGCTACCTTTTCCCGATATGGCGGTTTGCGCGAAGCCAAATCGGTGCTCGGTAGAATACGAATGGCGATTGAGAATCTCACTCTCACGCTCAGCCAGCAGCGCGTGGTTCTGATTATTCCGACCTATTGCGATGTAATGCGTTCCCAAAATCAACAAATTTTTCGCGGCGTTTTGCGCATCCGCATTCATACGGAGGAGATCTGAATATGGCCGGTCAACGCGGACGCGATGTTCTTATAAAGGTTTCCGATGGCAGCATTCCCGAAGCCTTTGAAACCCTAGCAGGGATCAGAAGTACGGAAATCGAAATGAATGCTGGATCGGTTGATGGCACCGCCGCAGACAGCCCAGAAGGTTGGCGGGAGCTGGTTGAGGGAGCGGGGATTAAGACGACGCGGATTCGCGGGCAGGGCCTTTTCAAAGACTCGGTGAGCCATAACCGCATGCGTGACATCTTTATCTCGAGTGGCCAGGCCCGTTGGCAACTCGTCATTCCCGGAATGGGTACCGTGACGGGGCCATTTCAAATCCGCGAATTGAAATGGACGAGCGCCTTCGACACAGAGCTAGGCTTCTCGATTGATCTGGAGAGCGCTGGGCGACTCGCATTTGAGGCTCTGTCATGAACGCGCCGCGTGGTGAAACGGAAATCACGATCGATGGGGCTCAATATCGTCTTTGCCTAACATTAGGTGGGCTCGCCGCTCTGGAAGCAGCGTTCGCCTGCGCCTCCCTGTCCGAACTTACCGTCCGCCTCAAACGCCTTTCAGCAAAGGAAATGCGAAGCGTTCTAGCGATCTTAGTGGATCAAGATATCGACGAACGCGTGTTTGATGCTGTCCCGCCTGGCGAAGCTGCACGTGCAATTGGTGAGGCATTCCGTGCTGCCTTGGGGTGAGATGCTTCGAGCAGCGATTACCATGGGACTGACGCCGACAGCGTTTTGGTCGCTGTCGCTTAAAGAATGGCGCTGGTTGGCCTCAAGAGAGGGCGGTTCGCTGACCTCGAAAGACCTTTACGATCTTATGAAGGAGTATCCCGATGGATGAGTTTGAAGTGGGTTTAGAACGCGCCAGTCAAAGCCTTGCGCAATTCGTGGACGGCCCGGGTGTGTCAGCCGCGCGGGCGCTTGAAGAGGCTTTTTCGACAGCCGGGCAGAATATTGAGCAGGTTCTCAAGCAGGCCGCGCAATCTGGCGAGCTTGATTTCCAGCGCATGACCAGAACTATTCTTGCTGATCTTGCTCGCATTCTCACCGAAGCGCTGCTCGCTCAATCGGGTTTGAACCAAGTCGGACAGACTTTTAATCTGAACATGGCATTCAATGATGGGGCGCGGTCCAACTCAGGCCTGAGTTCAGCCGGCTCCATCGCGACGCTGATCGCGGCCGCCGCAGCGAGAGGGGCGCGTTACGCATGAGCAGTATCCACGATGTGCTGTTTCCGATGCGTTTGGCGCTTGGCGCAATTGGTGGACCTGAGCGTCAAACCGAGGTGATCGCATTGGCGAGCGGGCGAGAGGTTCGTAACGCCAAGTGGTCGGGGTCGCGACGACGCTGGGATGTCGGCAGTGCGATTACAGATCTCGCGCGATTGCAGGAACTAGTCTCTTTTTTTGAGGCCAGGGCAGGTCGGCTATTTGGCTTCCGGTTTCGTGACCCGCTGGATTATTCGAGTGCGGCGCCGGGAGACGAAATCACGGCAAGCGATCAACAGCTGCGATTTGGAGACGGCGTCGGGCAAGCGTTCCAGCTCGTAAAACACTATGGTGACCAGGCGCGGGCTATCTCATATCCGATTGCTGATACGATTGTCGTCGCGCTTGATGGGCTACCCGTCCAGACGGGATGGCGCTTTGATGAACCATCAGGTCAAATTCTGTTCGAGGACCCGCCCGCCAACGGAGTTCCAGTCTCAGCGGGTTTTGAGTTTGACTGCCAGGTGCGCTTTGAAGCGGATCAGATCCAGACGGTGATTGAAGCCTTCGGCGCAGGCAGGATCGCAAGCGTTGGCTTGATCGAAATCAATTAGAGACCCGATTTGAAAAAGATATCTCCAGACCTTCAGGCGCGCCTCGCATCCGAGGCCCTCAGCCTTTGTTTGTGTTGGCAATTGATCCGGCGCGATGGCATGGACCTTCGGCTAACCGATCACGACCGGCCACTCTTGGTCGACGGTCACACCTTTGAGCCAGGTGCGGCGGTTGAAAGTGGGGTCTTCACACAGAGCCTCGGACTTCGGCCCGGGCGAGCCGAAGCTGGCGGTGCGCTTTCAAGCGATGCGATAGATCTGAAAGACCTCAAAGCGGGTTTATGGAATGGCTGCCGTGTTATCGTATCGCGGGCTGATTGGCGCCGACCAGATCTTGGACTTGTCCATATTTGGAGCGGCTATCTAAGCGAAATACAGAGCTCTGAGACGGGGCGGTATGAAGCTGAACTGGTGTCTCTAAAGTCAGACCTTGAACGACCCATTGGCCGGGTCTTGCAGCGCCAGTGCGATGCGCAACTCGGTGATGCGCGTTGCGGCGCAGACGCAGCGGGTCGGACATGCGATCAGACGTTTCAAACGTGCCGCAACGTGTTCGCGAACAGTGATAATTTTCGCGGATTTCCGGATTTGCCGGGGAATGATTTCATTCTCTCTGGGCCCGCCAAAAACGGAAATACGGGCGGTAAACGATGAGCGGGCAGAGTGTTGTATCATCGGCGCGCGCGTGGATTGGAACGCCCTATCGGCACCAAGCAAGTCGTCTTGGCGTCGGGGCTGATTGTTTAGGTTTGGTCCGCGGGGTTTGGCGCGACCAATTCGGCGAAGAGCCCGAAACTCCTCCGCCTTACACACCAGACTGGGCCGAAGCGCTAAACGCCGAAACATTGCTCGAAGCGGCAAGGCGTCATCTTGAAGAAATCCCGATAGGTGTCGCCGCAGCAGGGGATGTTTATCTGTTTCGAATGGGGCTTGGTCATCCTGCAAAGCACTGTGCAATTATCTCCGGTAAGGATCGTATCATCCACGCTTATTGGGGGCATGCCGTTTGTGAGACCCGTCTCGTGCCTTGGTGGCGCCGGCGAATCGCGGCTGCTTTCAGGTTCCCATTTGAGGAGCTCACAGAGTGCGCACGCGTGCGTGATATAGGGTGATTGGCACTTGTTCGAACCTCTTTCTAGATGGGGTTGTGTCCGGGTGGACGAACACCAAACCCAAAGAGAGATAAACATGAATATCACCAAAACCGCACTCGCCGCAGTCATCATCGGATTGTCAGGATTCGCAGCTTGCGCCCCAGCTTCTGCTCAAGCCAACAGCGAAGTCAGCATTACGCAAGAGGTTAGCTATGAAACCTCCGGCGATTTCGTCCGTAAGTCGAAACGCCTCAAAGGAAGCTGGACCGTTGAGCAACGCGGCGAAAAAACCTTCATCGTTTTCGCGGATGATTTTCGCGCTGCAAACGGCCCCGATCTGAAAATTTTCCTGTCTCCAAAATCGATCGCCGACGCAACAGGCAAGAACGCGGTTGATGGCTCAATCAATATTGGTGAGTTGAAGAAGACTAAAGGGACGCAGGAATACGAAGTCCCGGCAAATATCAATCTTGCCGACTATGGCAGCGTGCTCGTTCACTGCGAGGCCTATTCTGTCCTCTGGGGCGGCGGCGACCTCTAAACCAAAAAACATCACTCTAATCGATTGGACCGGTCAGGCAGCTGACCGGTCTTTTTTTATCTTGGGAGCGTCTCATGGGTGAAATCATCTTGTCGCAAGTGGGGGCCAGCGTTGGTGCCTCGCTCTTGCCAAACGGGATCGGCGTTCTCGGGCAAACCATCTCAGGCGCCGCAATAGGCCAAACCATTGGCAGCCTGGCTGGTCGCGCCATCGACGCCTCTATGTTGAGCCCGAAGCAAGGCCCCCGTCTGAAGTCTCTGCAAATAATGGAGAGCCGCGAAGGGGTTGGCTTGCCGCGGGTTTATGGCCGAATGCGGGTCGGGGGGCAGGTTATCTGGGCCGCGCGGTTCAAAGAGAAACGCAACGAGCAATCGTCGGGAAAGGGCGGCCCAAAATACGTCAATTATACCTATTCGGTTAGTTTCGCGGTCGCCTTGTGCCAAGGTCCGATCACGCGTGTCGACCGGGTTTGGGCAAATGGCGAACTATTCGACTTAAGCACCTATAATTGGCGGCTCTATCTAGGCGATGAAACACAAATGCCAGATCCACTCATCGAAGCAATTGAGGGATCAGGACATGCCCCCGCTTATCGAGGCACCGCTTACATTGTGTTCGAGGATCTACCTTTGGACGCATTCGGGAGTCGGTTGCCCCAACTCTCTTTTGAAGTTGTGCGTAGCGGAGACATCCTCAAAAACAGCCTCGCGCAAACTGTCGAAGGCGTGAACATTATTCCGGCGAGTGGTGAGTTTGTGTACGCCACAACACCGGTCAAAACCCGGCGATTTCCTGGTATCGAAACGCCGATCAATCAAAACAATATACAAGGGCGAGCAGACTTTTCAGTCTCGTTGGAACAGCTACAAACCGATCTGCCAAAGGTGAAAGCTGCCGCCCTCACGGTGGGGTGGTTTGGAGATGATCTCCGGGCCGGCGAATGTAAAATACGTCCGGGCATCGAGCAGCCAGACCGCAGCACAGTCCCGTTCCCTTGGACGGTCGATGGCGTGGAGCGCGACGATGCCTATCTGATCTCGCGTACCAATGATTCTCCCAATTATGGAGGTACACCTGCCGATCAGTCCGTGATTGAGGGGATAAGAGCGCTGAACGCCGCGGGCATTGCGGTGACTCTGTCACCCTTTTTGTTCATGGATATTCCGCCCGGGAATGGGTTGAGTGATCCTTACGGGGCCGCTGAACAAGCTGCTTTTCCTTGGCGTGGACGCATAAACGTTAGTCGTGACAAGTCCGCCTCAGCGCGCTCTGAAATCGACGGATTCGTCGGTCTGGACGGCGATTTTGGATTTCGTCACTTCATCCTGCATCACGCCAGGCTCGCGCGGCAAGCAGGCGGTGTGGAAGCGATCCTAATCGGCTCTGAAATGGTGGAAATGACCCGTGCGCGTGATCAGAACGGACGATATCCATTCGCCGAGGCGCTGCAGAGCATCGCCCAAGAGGTACGCGCAATTGTCGGGCCCGCGGTGAAAATTTCCTACGCTGCCGACTGGACCGAGTATGGGGCTTATGCGCCAAGCGATTCGAGCGGCGATGTTTTGTTTCCATTAGATGATCTTTGGGCGGAGGAGGCCATCGATTTCATCGGTGTGGATTGGTATCCACCCGCGAGCGATTGGCGCGAAGGCGACGACCATTTAGACGCGGTTGCGGGGTTTTCGTCCTTGGAGGATGCTGAGTATATTGAGGCAAACATGGAGGGCGGCGAAGCTTTTGACTGGTACTATGCCAGCAAAGCTGATCGCGATGCGCAACGCCGCACCCAAATTCGAGATACCGCACACAATGAGCATTGGGTTTTTCGGGCGAAAGATCTGCAGGCCTGGTGGGAGAGCGAGCATTTTCCCAGACCATCCGGGGTGCGATCTGATACTGCCACGGCCTGGCAACCAGAGTCGAAGCCGATCCGGATGATCGAGATCGGCTTTCCGGCGGTGGATAAAGGCACCAACGCCCCAAACTTGTTTTATGATCCAAAGAGCAGCGAAAGCGCCTTTCCAGTCTACTCGAATGGCCTACGCGATGACTTGCTTCAGAGACGTGCGTTGTCGGTTGCCGTCCCATACTGGCAATCCAAAAGCGCGATTGAACAGGTTTTGGTTTGGGCTTGGGATGGGCGTCCATGGCCTGACTTTCCTGCGCGGCGCGATATCTGGAGTGATGGCCCAAACTGGCAATATGGTCATTGGTTAAATGGCCGTTCTGGCCTGATGGAATTATCGGAGGTTCTGGAAGATCTCGCCGTCCAGGCAGACGTGGCCTTAGACGCACGCGGCGTGAATGGCGTCGTAGACGGCTATATAGTCGATGGGGTGACAAGCCTCGCGTCCGCGATTTCCCCGTTGGTGGAGGCCTTCAATTTTGACCCTCGAGAGGAGCAGACTAGACTAGTTGCCGCTGATCAAATCGTTCAGGTTCAAGCGGATCTGACCAGCAGCGATTTTATCCAAGACTCTCGGTCGGAAACGATACCGCTATTGGATAAACAACCGTCGGGTGTTTCGCTGTCTTATATTTCGGGTGACTTTTCATATCAGCCCGCCATCGCGAGCATAAGATACCCCGGAGCTGACCGGAGTTTTGTTGTTCAGTCATCTATCCCACTTGTTCTGAACGATGCGCGCGCGCGCATGATTGCGGATCAGCAGTATCAAAAGCTGCACCTCGCTAACACGCTGGCTCTGTCGCTGCCGCCTGAGACGGGCCTTGCATTGGACATCGCCGATCTTGTCGCCATTGAGGATACGCCTTGGCGGATTGAACGGGTCGAAACGCGTGGTCTCGAGACGCGGTTCCTTATGCGAGACGCCTCGCAAACTTTTGTGCCGCAACGGGCAGTAAACGCGCCAGACGTTCTGGAGCCGATCTCAATCGCTGCGGAACCCGACTTTGTAATTATTGATGGTCCGGAATTGGCCTTGAATGAAACCTCAGGTGCACTTTTTGCTGTTAGCGCGACGCCTTGGCCGGGCGTTATTCCTATCCAGCTGGGAGTGAGCGAAACAGCTCTGATCAGCACGGTGGTTGCAAGTCAGCCTGCTGGCTTGGGTGAGATAAACGCGGCGCTCACCTCGGGACCGCTAGGGCGTTGGGATAAGAGCGCGTGCATAGAGCTTGATATCTCCGGAGAAGAGCTCGTCTCAGCGGAAACCAGCGCCGTGCTCTCAGGCACCAATCGATTGCTGCTCCAGAACGATGCGGGTTGGGAACTCATCGCCTGGAAAGAGGCGGAATTGGTGAGTGAAAACCGCTGGCGCCTCAAGCAGCTTTTGCGAGGGCTATCTGGAACCCCTATTCGTGCGGCGGGAGCTCACGCGCTCGCTGTTCGGGCTGATGATCGTTTAGTCCGCGTACCACTCGGAGAACAAGAGTTTGGTATTCCTCTAATTTGGAAAGTTGGCGGGGGTGACGGGGTTGAATTTACCTATCAAGACCGCGCGTCATTGCCATGGCGCGTTGGCCATCTCAAACACGCCAGTTCAGACGGTGGGCTGACGCTCTCTTGGACGCCGCGCGACGCGGACTATGCCAATAATTGGTCGCTTCCGGACGACTTGCTGGAACAGCAATTCAGAGTTGAGCTGTTTAACCAAGATCTGCTGGTTTCAAGCTTCGAACAGCCAGAGGCCTCCCTAACGATTCCGATCGGGACTGCGGATACGGCGCGCGTTGCACCAATCGGATTGCACCGACGGCTGGGAGAATGGGTTTCAATTCCGCTACCGCCGCCTTAAGTGTGCTCCAGTTAGAAGCCAACACGTATCGGCGCACATGAGTAGAGATCTGTACGGGATTTTAGGTGTTTCACGAACCGCGACGGATGATGAGATCCGCCGGGCCTACAAGCGTAAGGCAAAAGAAAGTCATCCAGACCTGCACCCGGACGATGATGCGAAGGCCGAGATTTTCAAATCAGCATCATCCGCATATGAGATTCTGAGTGATCGCGATAAGCGTGGCCAATATGATCGCGGCGAGATTGATGCCGATGGAAATCCTAAAGGGTTTGGCGCAGGCCAGGGCTTTGGCGGCGGGTTCTCCCGAGGCGGTGGAGGTTTTCAAGGCGATCCCTTCGAGGATATTTTATCTGGCATGTTTGGCGGCGGCCGCCGGCGCCCAGGCCCGCGGAAAGGTGCAGACATGCGCTACCGCGTGGAGATTTCATTTGAAGACGCGGTCACCGGCGCCAAACGCGAGATGACGATGGCGGATGGAAGAGTGCTCAATATTTCCATTCCAGCCGGAATTGAAACTGGTCAGTCCTTGCGTCTTAAAAGCCAGGGCAAACCCTCGAATAGTAGCGGCCCTCCTGGGGATGCTATTCTTGAGATCTTTGTACGCCCTAACAAAATATGGACCCGCGAGGGCAGTGATATCAGAATGACAGTTCCGGTTCCGTTGAAAACGGCGGTGCTGGGCGGCCAGGTTGATGTCGAAACGCCGATGGGGCCGATCGCTTTGAAGATCCCAGATGGTAGTAATTCAGGTGCGACCCTGCGTTTGCGGGGTAAAGGCGTGCAAATCTCTGGAAAACCGGGCCATCTTTATGCGCGACTTGAGGTGGTGATTGAGGATCCGAAAGACTCAAAACTCAGGGATTGGGCCAAGGGCAACTGAGCATGACTGAATTCCTGACTTCATATTCACCAAGCATTCAGAGGATTTAGCGCATATGCAGGTCGTGATGAAAAAGACCGCTGCCATAATTGCGTTTGCTGCTCTGACAGCTTTTGCGCTACCTGCCCACGCGCAGGGACAATGGGGCAATTCATTTACGGCCGACGAAGCGCGGGATGCCCGAGACAAAGGCGATGTCATGCCGCTTCGGGAAATTTTCCGTCGCCTTAAGAGCCGTTTCGGCGGCTATCAAGTCGATGCAAACTTATACAACCGCGACCGCGGTCAAGTTTACGTCGTCGATTGGATGACGGACAAAGGCGAGCGAATCCGCGTAACGGTCGATGCTAAAACTGGACGAATACTGTCCACGAGCTAGGGTAAGAGCTATGAGAATTCTTGTTGTTGAAGACGAAGCCGATCTTCGCCGTCAATTGGCGGACGCGCTGACCCATGCGGGTTATGCGGTGGATCTTGCGGCCGACGGTGAAGATGGTCACTTTCTAGGTGATACAGAGCCTTACGATGCGGTGATCCTCGATCTTGGTTTGCCTAAGATGGACGGCGTGACAATCCTCGAGCGCTGGCGGGAAGACGGGAAAACGTTCCCTGTTATGATCCTAACCGCGCGCGATCGTTGGAGTGAAAAGGTTGCTGGTTTTGATGCTGGCGCCGACGATTATGTGACCAAGCCATTCTACACTGAAGAAGTGCTCGCGCGTTTGAGGGCCTTGCTGCGCCGGGCTTCCGGGCATGCTGTTGCCGCGATCGAAGCTGGCGCGCTCCGTTTGGACACTCGGGCTGCGCGGGCCACGGTAGATGGCGAGCCGATCAAACTGACGGCACACGAATATAAGGTGCTGAGCTATCTCATTCACCACCAAGGTCGCGTCGTGCCAAGGACCGAGTTGGTCGAGCATATCTATGATCAGGATTTCGATCGCGATTCGAACACAATCGAAGTATTCATTGGCCGACTCCGGAAGAAAATCGGCAATAGCCGAATCCAAACAGAACGTGGTCTCGGCTACCGGCTTGTGGTCCCTGAGGAAGAACGCTCGGGCGTTGTGACCTAAGGCGATTCCGCGTTAGTCGGATTGTATGGACGCCAAGACGCAATTCCAAAATCGTTTCCAACGCTTGTCGCTGGCAAGGCGCTTGCTCATCGGTGCCTTACTTTGGAGTGTCCTGCTGGTTGTTGGTGGGGTGGTCGCGATCTCAGCGGTTTATCGTGCTGAAGCGGTCAACATACTTGACGACGAGCATTCTGGAACGATCCAAACTTTGGTGCGCGCCATTCGTCCGTTGGACGATGGAACTGGACGAATCGAAGATATCGAGGATCGTCACCCGCTAGACCCGCGGTTCACAGTCCCGCTTTCCGGAAAATACTGGATGATGGTGGCTGTCGACAGTGAGGGAAACCGGGTCGGCGATATCACGTCTCGTAGCGTTTTCGATGAGACGATTTCTATACCGGTTGCCTTAAACCGCGAGGCGCTCGCAAACCCGGGACAGCTGATCAGTGCGAATGGTAACGGTCCAGCAGATCAGCCCGCGCGCTTCACGGTGCAGGCAACGACTTATCCTGAGCGAGAGACACCGGTCTTGCTCGTAGCAATTTCTGATCGAACCCTGACAATGGAGGGGGTCGACCGGCTTCGAACAATCCTACTGATTGCGATGATGGCGCTCGCCGGCGGGACGCTCCTCGCCATGGCATTGGGCCTACACTATGCGCTGCGCCCTCTTGCCCGAATTCAATCTGACATCACAGAAATCCGCGAGGGGAGACAGGCGGCGTTATCGGGCGATTATCCGGCTGAAGTAACGCCGCTGAGTGAAGAACTCAATAAACTGCTTGAGCATAATCGCGCCGTCGTATCCCGAGCCCGTACGCACGTTGGCAATCTTGCGCACGCGCTGAAAACACCGCTCGCGGTGCTGCGCAACGAAGCCAGTGGCGAGACGCAGCTCGATCAGGTTGTGCAGCGTCAATCTCAGACGATGCACGAGAATGTTGATCACTATTTACGGCGCGCTCAAGCGGCAGCTCGTGCCGAAGCTCTTGGCGTTCGCACGCAAGTTTCCGAAGCGGCAGACGGTCTTGTCCGGGTCATGAACAAGCTGTTCGCAGCAGACAGCAAAACGGTTTCAAGTGAGATTTCTGATACGATTTTTGTGCGCACGGAACGTCAGGACTTGGAAGAAATTATCGGTAATCTCTTGGACAATGCCTGTAAGTGGTGTCGGTCCGAGGTGAGACTGCACGCGGCACCAGCTGAGGATGGGTTGGTTTCGATTTACATCGATGATGACGGGCCGGGGCTTTCTCCAGATGAACGCGCGGAGGCTGTTAAGCGAGGTGTTCGGCTTGACGAAACCGCTCCGGGAACTGGACTTGGACTGTCCATCGTCGCCGATATTGCTGATATGAATGGCGGAAGCCTCGTCTTGGATGAAAGCCCGCTTGGCGGTTTACGCGCCATCGTAAGCCTCCGCCGCGCATGACCACGTGCCGCAGGGCGGGACGGCGTGATTGCACTTATAACGCTGGGCATGAGAGCTCGAACCAAACGCCTTTATGCCGTCGGCGCGGCAGCGATACTTGTGGCAGCGGCTGTTGCGATGGCTTCAATGGCCTTACGGCAGCATGCCGATCTGTTCTACACGCCTGAATTATTGGTCGAACGCGGTATGCCTAAACCTGGACAGCGTGTTCGTATTGGCGGTTTCGTTGAATTAGGATCACGCACGCTCGGCGAAGGCGCCGAGATGTTGTTCACGATCGAAGACGGATCAGGCGAAACTGTGCGCGTCTCTTATACGGGTCTTGTGCCAGATCTTTTCAGAGAAGGGGAAGGCGTGGTTGCGACAGGTCGGTTCGAAGCCGGCACTGACGTTTTTACAGCCGAAGAAATCCTCGCAAAGCATGATGAAAACTATCAGCCGCGAGAGTTAGAGGGCCTCAGTCGAAGCGACGCTGCAACTTAGATCACGAGAAAGAGACCAGATCTTTATTGGCAGTTACACCCTCGTCCACCTATCTCCGTGTCTAAGAGAGATGGAGTGTGAGTATGCACAGCCAAAATGTTGAGTTTTCAAACGCCGCAGGAGATCCGCTCTCCGGCGTTCTTGAAATCCCCGACGGAGAAGCAAATGCTTGGGCGATTTTCGCGCACTGCTTCACCTGTTCCAAAAAAAGCTTAGCCGCGAGCCGCGTCGCGAGAGGCCTGGCTGAACGTGGCATAGGCGTCCTGCGCTTCGACTTTACCGGGCTTGGCGAGTCGGGCGGAGATTTCTCAGCGTCAGGGTTTTCGTCGGATGTCGCGGATTTGGCGGCAGCTGCAGACTGGATGGCTGCGTCGGGTCGAACCGTC
>JBCBGJ010000031.1:0-11899 GCA_038526925.1 Pseudomonadota bacterium | reverse complement strand
GAACGCAGGACAAGCCACCGTCGCTTATCCGAGCGGAACAGAGTTTGAGATCGCCGCTTATCTGGAAAACGAGCCATATATGGAACTCGGCAATCTCATTAGAAAGGTTGGTCTCTACGATCGCGCACTATCTCAGGCGGAAATCGCGGCGCGTTTCGAAGACCATCGAGAATTGGTTCAAAAGGCGGTGCATTTTCGAGGCGTCTTCCATTTTACAACGGCTGCACCACACGTGGCGTTGCCAACCACATCTAGCATTCAACTCAGCTGGGAAGCGGATCGCCGACATGAGACACTCATCGAATGGGGCACGACCCCAGCCCTTGGAAACGCAACGCGGTTGCCGCTTTCGAGCGGTCGTATGACCAAAACCCAGCTGACAGATCTTAAAGCCAATACGGCCTATTATTACAGAGTTGTCCTGACCGACTCAGAAGGTGAAGAGCTAAATTCTGGCCTTCTCTCGTTTCGAACCGCTGTAGAACCAGGCGATCCGGTGATTTTCGCCGCCATTTCAGACACTGAAGCACGCCCCCACGTAAATGCGCACCTGGCCGAATTGATCTGGCGAGAAACGCCGCACTTTTTGATAAATGCCGGTGATCTGACCGATGGTGGACGGCACGACCAAAGAGTGGAATGGACGCATGAATATTTTGCCGCCATGGGGCACTTAATGGCGCAGCTGCCTGTGCTTCCAGTTATGGGAAATGGTGAAAGCGACTATATTTGGTTCGATCGCTATCACGCGGATCGTGGCCCCGCGCGATCGTATTATAATTTCCGCTATGGCGATGTTGAAATATTCGTTCTCGATTCAAATTTGACGGCGCGCGAGGATCAGCCGAGCTTCCGAGAAGATCAACGTGCTTGGCTTGACGCCGCACTTCGCCAGTCCGATGCGAAATGGAAGATTGCTACGCATCACCACCCCGTGCTTTCTGAACGATATCCTGAACTCGTTTCGGACTTTGTAGATTTGTATGAAGCTCACAAGGTCGACCTCGTTTTGGTTGGGCATCATCACAACTATCTTAGGTCCTGGCCATTGCGCGGTGACATGCCAGTCGCAGAGGACGGCGTAATTTACATTCAACTCGGAGGCGGAGGTGGAAATCTGTCTGACCGCCCTCGCCAACCAGACCTTCGATGGGCAAAAACGTATCAAGGATATGGCTATTCGATCATCTCAGTTTTCGGCGATCAGCTTGACTATCGCATGCATGATGATCACGGCGCTTTGCGGGATACGCTGACGATTACGAAGTAGACAAATTTCAGTAAAGTTGTGTCGAAATAGCCACACGCAACCACACAAATCGCCTGTGTTTTCAACACAACCAAGCGTTTCGGGAGTAGGCTAATCACTCCTTCGACAAATTAACTATTCGTTCATGTTTGGCGATGGAAATTTTCTACAAATCTTCGCTTAACCGTCGTCTTTCTTTTTGAAGCGGAAACTACTCGTCCCTCCCTGAACGTCTCCGTTCCAGGACAATCAAGAGGGAAGTCCATGAAATCTCTATTTAAGAAAGCAACGCTTGCAACCGCTGCTCGAAGTCTTGCATTGGGTGGCTTGGCTGCCGCCTCAATCTCAGCCTTGACGGTACCCGCCACGGCGCAATCAACGGATATTGGTCGTGTGAATGGTGTCGTGACAGATGCGGGCCAGGGATCTTTCTTGCGCGGCGCTTCGGTTCAAATCCCATCGCTTAATTTGACGACCGAAACCGACTCCGAAGGTCGGTTTGCTCTTCGCCGCGTGCCCGCGGGCACGTATGATGTGGTCATCTCCTATGTTGGTCGTGACGATGTGGTTCAATCTGTGACGATCGCTGGCGGGCAGGTTGAAACGCTCGATGTTGCAATGGTTCGCACCGGCGACGATCTCGTTCAAGACACCATCGTGGTGCTTGCACCAATCGCCGATTCAGAAGCGGCCGCTTTGTCACGTCAGCGCAATGCCGATAATGTTTCAAATATTGTGGCGTCAGACTCTATTGGACGTTTTCCAGACAGAAACGCAGCTGACGCACTTGGTCGTGTTGCCGGTATTTCAATTGAAAGAGACCAGGGTCAAGCGCGATTCGTAAACGTGCGCGGCGCGCCTGCGGGACTGTCCACTATCGCGTTCAATGGTGTCGCCGTTCCGTCTGCAGGAAACGGCGCGACCCGGTTCGATACCATCCCGAACGATGTCATCGGTTCGATCGAAGTCGTCAAAGCGATTACGCCGGACTTGCCAGCGGACTCCATCGGTGGCTTCATCAACATTGAGACGTCGGGTGCGTTCGACAAAGGCGAAGACCTCTCAATCGATGCCGAGCTTGCCCTCGGTGTGAAGCAACTTGGCGGTGGTGAGCTCTTCAATTCGCAGTTGACCGTTTCCGACGTTTTCTTCGACGGAAAGCTCGGTGTTTTGGCATCAGGCAGCTTCTTCCACGACAATAAAGTGACCGACAACACTGAGAACCGCTTTATTGGCGAAGGCGACCGGCTATTCTCTCGACAGGCAGATTACCGTCTCTATCGCCTCGAGCGGCAGAACACATCCGGGAATCTTCGCTTCGATTTCCGTCCGAATGATAATCACAGCTTCTTCTGGAATACGGTGTTTTCATCCTTCTCGGATTTCGAGCAACGCGATCAACACATCTATGACCTTGATGACGCTCAGTTCGGCGAGATTGGCAGCGATGAGTCTCTGGCGATTGGTAACACACCGGTTCAGGGCGTTGTCTATGGCGTCGAGTTGGACGCCACATTCAACATGCGCGAAGATATCGAATCGATCTTCACCACACAGCTCGGCGGTGAAAGCGATTTCGAACGGTTTAGCCTCGAATGGAACGCTGGCTTCAACGAATCCATTTCTGAGCGTGATCCAGACAGCGCATATTGGGAATATGACATCAACAATTCGGATGACGGCATCTCGGTCACGTACGATTACTCAAATCCCGACGCTCCGATTGTCCAAGTCTATGACTCAATTCTAGATCCTGCCGCCGTGACCGCAATCAACCCAGATGGATATGCACTCGGTGACCTGCTCACCGGCCCTCCAGTCTCTGCCTTCATTTTTGAAAACTTGGAGATCTCCGATACAGAAGAGGCGGTAGAAGAATTCTACGGACAGTTCGATATCGAGTATCCATGGGCGCCATTCGGTTTAACATCAGACCTGAAGTTTGGCGGCCGTGTCTCTCTGGCAAACGCAACGCTGGAAGACACGGACCTGGAAGTTAGCGATGACATCAACGATTTCGTCAACACAGACTATGACCGTATTCTCACGGATCGTTTGTCGCGTGCGACCTTCCCACAGCCAGCTATGTTTGAGTTTGGTGAAGATCGCTCGTTCAATGGTAGAGATGAAGTGTTCGCAGCAGCCCGTGCGAACAATTTGATCCTCACCCAAGCCAATGTCTGGGAGAACTTCTACGACGTCGATTTTAACGTCTATGCGGGCTATGTCATGAATACGTTCCGCTTTGACAATTTCGACATTCTCGTCGGTGGACGCGTCGAACTCACTGATTGGGAAGCGACTGGCAACAATGCTTTGAACGAAGATGCGCTCGAGGAAATTCTTGAAGCGGGTTCAAACCGAGGGATCACCTTAAACGAGCTTTATGCGGCGCGTGATGAGGACGGCAATCCAATCCTCGAGCAAGTGGTTGCGTCTGACGATTACATCGATTTTTTCCCGAGTGTGCACTTCAACTACCGCCCCCGGGAAGACCTAGTTTTCCGCCTGGCCTACACGGAGAGCATCGAGCGACCCGGTTATGAGGACCTTGCGCCAAACCGTATCCTGGATGATGATTCAGACGAGAACCCAGGCGGCATCCTTTTCATCTCGGGTGGCAACCCTGCCCTTGAACCTCTGCGCGCAAGGTCGTTTGATGCCTACGCCGAGTGGTATTTGCCGCATCGGGGACTTTTGAGCTTCGGCGTGTTCCACAAAGATATTGATGACCCAATCTTCAATGCGGTCCAAGAGCTCGACGGCGCTGCATTTGGTTTTCCACAAAACCGGGTGCGTCTATCCGGACCGTTAAACGGCTCGGATGCTTCGATCACAGGTTTCGAGTTTAACTACTCTCAGCAATTTGGCTTCTTGCCGGAGCCCTGGGACGGTTTCGGAACGTCAATCAACTACACGCAAGCTGAAGACGAAGCGCAAACACCGCCTTTGTTTAATGAAGCGACAGGTTTGAACGATGGTGCTTCACGCGAGAGTGGTCTGGCAGGCGCTTCGGATGAGACCTATAACCTCTCGATCTTCTATGAGAAGTACGGCATCTCTACACGCCTAACCTATCAGTATCGCTCGGCCTGGTTGAACGCCATCAATCTGAGCAATCCTGACCAGGATCGTTTCTGGGATGAGCGTGCGTCTTTGGACTTCTCTTTCCGCTACGCTCAGAACGAGAACATCACGTACTTCCTGGATGCCAATAACCTTACGGATGAGTTCGGACGTCGTTACAATGGCAATACAAACAACGTCTACGAAGTCGAAGGCTTCGGCCAGTCTTACCTCGCTGGTATCCGTGTTTCTTTCTAAGATACGATTAGTGATCTAATGTATAACGCCCGGCCGAAGGTCGGGCGTTTTTATATTGGCGAATTTTGGTCTTCAACTCAGTAGAACAGTTTGCGCAAGCGAAGGGTAAAGACGCGTCCCTGCGGGTCGAGCAAATCCGCCTGGTAGCGGATCGGTATTGTCCCAGCTGCGTCTTCCGCGTTCTGCTTCTCATCGAACAGGTTATCCACTCCTATCGAAACGCGGGTACTATCGAGGAATGGATAACGCAGAAGTAAGCGCGGATTATTGCCGAAATTGTATTGAAGGCGTAGATCCGTTGTGCCCAAATCATCGAACCGCAACACATTACCCCTGCCATCTTCTATCTCGGTTTCACTTTGCCAATTGAACCGCACAAAGCCGCCAATGGCTCCTCGATTTACCCCGGCCTGAGCTGAAACCTGATGCTTTGCGGTGCCGCCCTGATCACTGATCGCATCACTGTCAAGCAAGTCTAACCGCGCATCACCTGGGTTTATCAGAAGTAAGTCTTCCAACACCCAAGTATGGTAAAGTGAGGCAAACACCCGGTTGCTGCCGCGACCACCACGGCCCCCGCCCCTTCCTCGTCCACGCCCCTGACCTAGACCCGTCCCTCGCCCCGCACCAGCGGATCGATTTGCCTCCCGCTGGGCAATGCGCTGCTCAGCCCGCGCGCGATCTTCTTCATCCAATCGACGGAGAAGGATTTGACGCAGTTGCTGACGCTCTTCGCGGGTCAGATTATTCTCGGGGCGCGGCAAGGGAAGCGACCAATTGAAGCCATATCTCAAACGCTTCGCGGTCCGTTCAGAGATATTTATAGCGCGAACATCGAGGCTCAATAGGGCTCCATCCAAGCCTCGGACAACACGATCAGGAAAGGCCCTTTCGATTTCGGGGGATAAGCCCGGGAAATCGAGAATGGCATTGTCCGTTTGAGTTTCGATAAAAACGAGATTCAGCGTAACATCATGTTCGTCAAACGGTTCCCAGGACAGATTGACTTGATGCTCAATTCTCGTCTCTGCCTCAAGGTCTGCAATGCCGCCGTTGATGCGGGTGACGCCTTCGACGGTTTCGCCAGTGCTAAAGTCGAAAACTGTGGCATTCTCGGTAACTGAAATCGGGTTGGCTAAAAGCCTGAGACTTGGTGAGAGCTCCGAACGAGCCGTCGATGCAATAATTTGAATCTTCCCAGACGGCTTCCATGTGACACCGCCGCCATAGGTTGATAGGGTCCCGACATCAGAAACTTCATCCCATCTGATATTACAATTGAGTGTCACAACACCGAGCGGATTGGTGGCCATGCTTCTGTCGAGCAGCGGCAAATCCAAATTGGCTTGCAGGCTGGTCTCATCACGTGACAAATCCGTTCGGCTCGTAAGACCGGACTGATCTGAAAAACTTGAAACGCTTTGTGTGTCAAAGCCTGCCTTTATAGTAGTAACTAAGTCACCCGCAGGTAGCGACATGAGGTTTCGGAATACGATACCTTCAATACTGAATGTCTCAGCGGTCGTATCCGTAGCCTCCTCGAAACCCGAGATCGGATCTCTCGCCGTTTTACGGGTTTCGTCCTGATAGGTATAGTTCGTGTTGAGCGTCCAATTCCACTTATCATGCACTTGGTTCAGAACGCTGCTCGCCTCGAACCCTAACTGGTCTCTGTCTCGATCAATCGTATCATTGAGATCGCTTTGGGCGATTGCGCGCTGTTCTGAAATCGCATCTGCGCCTAGTGTGTACGTGGCGCTGATATCGCCAGGCAAGAAATGACTGAGACTCGCGGTTAGACCGAGCTCATGCATTTGCGGCAGCAATGTCCGGTCCGCGCCGGTAGAACCGATCTCCCGGATCACATCTCGATCGGACTCAAACAGCGCGTCTTGGTATTCATATTCAATATCGATGTTCCAGCGATTATCATTTCGGATCCTCAGGTTCGATGCTTCGGCTTCTCCGAGCTTTTGCCTGCCATCCGTCGGACCGCCAAGTCGAGACCGCGTGGACAAGGCATGAAACCGATCGCGCAAAATGAAGTTGGTGACTTTCTGGTCCGCTCGAAACCCGAATTTTAGGGCGACAGCTTCGGGCAGAACTTCAACCCGTGCCAAAGCTTCAGGGGGATAGTTCCGAATTTCACGGAGGCTCGATATGCGCCGGCCGTTCAAAAGAATGGCGGGCGGGCCTCCGCGGGCGCTTTGAGTGAGAGGCGCAAGGTCAGCCAAAAGCTCCTCAAGACTATCGGCTCCATAGGCGCGGATCTCGGCAAAATCCAAAGACACTTCGGGGGTAACTCCACTTAGCATCGGATTGTTCCGGCTCCCCGAAACGATCACCGTATCCTGCAAGAGCGGATCTTCCTGCGCTATAGCGATACCCGGCAGCAGGCTGCAGTGAATGATTACAACTATCTTGTAGAAATTGGATCTCACGTCAGCGATCCTTTTCATCAATGTTGGAGGAGGAATCTGTTCCTAAAACGAATAGGATTCGGTTCTCCGTCTCGGAAATACTCAGCTAGCGAGGAATTGTGACCGCAGAACACGCGGCTCAAGGTATTGGTTTGAACAAATTTGGAACTTGTCGCGATTATTATCGCTTATTTCGAACGCACAGATTGCGTGCCACTAGCAGCGCCACTCGAACTGTAATGAACATTGATAATCAGACGGCCTACCAAGTTCGTTAGCGTTACAGAGTTTATCGCGCCACCACGATTCATTTGTCCCTTTTTGCCAATTAATCGTGGGGTCATGAGAGGCTTCAACGTGTAACGCAAGTGTAACGCAAACTATGCTTTTTTGCGGTTTTGCGTGACACTTTACGATCGCAGTGGATCGCGAAGCTGCTGTTTTTATTGTTTATTTTTCTTTGTTTGTTTTCCGGAATCTGACTCAGAGTCAGGTGCTATCGCATTGGAACCGCTGCTTACCAGCCACCATCTTCAAGACTTCGTCTGCCCACCAATCAGCCATCTTCACCCGCTCTTCCCAATACAAAGCGCGGTGATAGATCCTACGGACTTGATTTGGATCGGCATGCGAAAGTTCGGCTTCAATGGCGTCCTGATTCCAGAGACCGCTCTCGTTTATCAAACTTGAAGCTGACGCTCTGAAACCATGAGATGTCATTTCCTCCGGTGAAAAACTCATTCTTCGAAGCGCTTGGTTCATCGTATTCTCGCTGATCGGCCGGTCTCGTCCTGTGAGCGATGGGAAGACTCGGCTATGCCCTTCTGAAACTGAGCGATGTTGTTTGAGCAAATCGATGACAGGTTGAGAAAGTGGCTTGGTGTGCTCACGGCGCATTTTCATACGTTCTGCCGGGATGGTCCAAACGCCATTTTTTAGGTCAAACTCATCCCAGTATGACAGTCTGAGCTCTCCCGGACGAGTATAAAGGAAGGTCATCAATTTGAGCGCAGTAATGATACTCTCCGAGCTACCCTTAAACGTCCAAATCGTTTGGACGAGATTTTTGAAGTCATCCCGCTTCGTCATTGCCGCTCTATGTTGAACACGCGGAGTGATGAGCGCGTCGCGAAGCGCAAAGGTTGGATCGGTATCGGCGCGCGCAGTCGCCACCGCATAGCGAAACACTTGCCCAATAGTGGACCTTAGCCGCCGAGCGGTTTCGTAGTTTCCTCGATCTTCCTGCTTTCGAAGCGGAATCAAAATGATGGGCGCGGTGATTTCTTTGATTGGAATTTTGCCGAGGTCCGCGCACGCCAACTGAATGAACCACTCCTTCTTCTGGATCGTAGTCTTAGACAAACCTTCTTTTCTGCGCTTCTCCACATATTCAGCTGCGATCTTCTCAAACGTATGTTCGGTTTTCGCGATTTGCCGTGCTTTGACTTCCGCAGCCTGCGCGCGAGGGTCTATGCCTTCCGAAAGCTGACGCTTTGCGTCGATACATTTTTCGCGAGCCCGCGAGAGCGTCACAATCGGATATGCACCAAAAGAAAGCAACTTCTGCTTACCGCCAAAGCGATACGCCATTTTCCAAAGCTTCGAGCCTTTGGGCGTAACCTCGAGAAACAAGCCGTATCCGTCACTGTGCCGAACAGGTCTACTCTCTGGCTTTAAGTTCCTGATTTTTCTATCATTTAGCTTCATTTGTTGGTATTTTTTTCCGTGTTGGTATCGAACGCAAGGATTATACCAACAAAATACCAACAATCGGCTCAGATTGCCACAAATGCCCGTGGACGACCCTGGACGTCAATTCAGCTCTTTGCATTGTTTTTAATGAATTTTTTGGACTTCGGTGGACGTCTACGGACAGTCCAATGGTACCTCCCGCCGGACTCGAACCGGCACTCTGTTGCCAGAAACGGATTTTGAATCCGTCGCGTCTACCAATTCCGCCAGGGAGGCTCCTTAAAATGGCAGGTCGCCTAACTGCCGCAGGCGAACACGCTCGTCAATCACCACTTTGCGGTTGGCACGAAGCTCGCTAGGGACGCGGAGATGACCGAGATGAAACACCCCCAACGGACCTTCCTGCAATCGTTAGAGGCCATGGCGGCTGAAGCGCCTGAAGAAGGCTTTAGCTTGCACCAGATTCTCGACCGCCTGGAAGAGCGGGCATTCGGGGCGATGCTGTTTATTTTGGCCCTGCCTTGCGCAATCCCATTCCTCTATGGTGTGCCACAAGTTGTGTCTTTGCCGATGATGGCGCTGACGCTGCAAATGCTGGCTGGCCGAGAAGAACCGTGGCTGCCGGAAAAGTTTGGCCACCGCATGATCAATAAGACGGGCCTGACGCGGACCTCTTCATTTGGGCGTAAGTGGTTTGGCTGGTTGGAAGTGATCTCTCACCCGCGCCTGACCTTTTTAGCCAGCAAGTCGATGGAGCGCTTGGTGGCGCTCTTCCTCACGGCGTTCTGTGCTTCGATCCTGGTGCCACTGCCTCTGACCAACTCAACCCCCGCAATCGCTGTTGCAATTGTTGCTTTTGGTTTGATGGCACGGGACGGCCTTCTGATCATCCTCGGGGCAATCCTAGGGTCTGTTTGGATTGGAATATTGGTCACCGGATCAACTTGGATCATCAGCAGCCTGAAAGATATGATCCTCGGCTAGAGGCCACCTAACAGAACTGTAAGCCCCCGTGCTCGGTTGCCGCATGGACTCTTGGCGCTTCGAGTCCGATTTTAGGGTGGATGTTTGAGCGAATAGACCCTTTCCTGAATACGTGGCGATGGCCTGCCCTTGCGCTTGCCGCAGCGCTCGGCATGCTCGGCGCAGCACATGCATTTGAGAGTTTCGCACTGCTTCTGCCCTGCCCACTCTGTTTAAGACAGCGCGAGGTTTATTGGGCCGTCGTTGCGATGACCGTCACGGCCCTTGCGCTTTGGCAAGTCAGACAGAACCCGCGTTTCATCATGGCGTTCAACATAATGTTGGGTTTGGTGTTCCTCACCGGCGCCGTCGTTGCAGCCTATCATGCTGGCGTTGAGTATCGGTTCTGGCCCGCCCCGAGCGGCTGCACCGCGAACTTGGTCGATATGGACGCGATTGATCTCTCAAATTTGAATGCCCGCCAAGGCGCCCCATCATGCATGGATGATCCTTGGAAAGGCCAGTATGGTCTCTCGATGGCCGGTTGGAATGCCGTCGTTTCACTGGGGCTTGCCGCGATTAGCTTCCGGGCCGCAGGCATTAGCCTGCCGCGCACGCGAATGGCTATCCCTGCTGAGTAAGCAAGAGATAAGCAGCTGCTAGCGATAATACGGCCCCAAGCGTTGGCCAGACACGCATGCGGCGATACCAAAGCGGCAGTTCCGGCGAGATCGCGTCATAAAAATAGTGAAGCGTCAGCGCAGCTCCCATAGCTGCGAAGAGCCAGGTCTGCATGCCATGCTGGAATCCCGCCATCACCAGGCCCCAACCCGTGAGCGCACCCAGCACTGAAGGACCGAGTTCAGCAAACCGCGGTCGCTCGCGTTTCGCAATTTCTGCGCCCCATCGAACCCCGCCAAGGAAACTCAAAATAACGGCGGAGTAGACCAGCAACCATAGCGCCGCTAGATTCAGAAGTGCGAGGTTTTCCCGCCAAACGATCATCGCGCCGGCTGAAGACGCAAACGGTATTACACCGCCAAACATTAGCGCCATTGGCACTTGTGGTGGACTTTGTCGGAACATAGCTCAAATCCCTTCAACTATATTCATCGCATATCAATTTTACCGGCCTATTAAGAAATTATGCCACGACGACTGATTGCGCTTCTGATCGCGTTATACGCAATCGCCTTTGCTTTTGGAGCAATGGCCGCAATCCGTTGGCCTAGCCTCATGATGCTCGCGGGCTTCGTTCTGGAAGACGACGCATTGGGCGGGCTCAGCGGCATTGATTGGCGCGAACTTGGTATTGTTTATGGCGCCCCCTATTTCTTGGCCGCTTTGTGCTTCTATGCGTCAGCGCTTAGCCTCGGCAACAAACGCCAGGCGGCACGCCTATGGTACTTTATGGGCGCTATTGCCGGTTTCCTTTGTGTTTTCCTCGTCGATTTCGAACCCGGCTGGTGGCAAGATCCAAGCGCCGGAGAAGGCGCAGTTGCGGGCGCCGCAGCGGGTGCGGTCCTACTTGGGATCGCCGTTTGGGAACTTTGCCGCAAGCGGGCTCAAACGCCGGAGCGACCGGTTGAAAAAACGGATGCTCAACAGGTCATTTATGTGCAGGCCCCAGTTGATGCCGCCCCAAAGCCAGAGCGAGAAATCCGCTATCGCAAACCGATCCCGGCCGCGATCGCACGCCAACGTGCCCACTTCGCAGCTGAGGGCCGTAAAATGCGCGCTCGGCAGCGCCGCCAATAATCTGCCACAAAGCTGCCTCTAAAACGTCTTTCCCGGTTGTGCCTTTGTTTGCAATTGCATGACAAATCCGTCACAATTAGAGTCTCGGGGAGAAACCAACATGCTGAGAAGACTTGCAGGAATTGTGATGCTTGGCCTCGGCCTATGGCTTGGCTGGGGTGCGCTTGAAGCCATTCTCGCCTTCACGTCGCGCGGCGGCGATCTGGCCAGCGCTCTGTTTGAACCCCCAACCGGGATCATCCGTGTGGTCAGTACGGCGCTCATGACGCTTGGTGGCTTGCTGGTTGTTTTAAAACTCAAGTCAGGCGGTACGCTCGCGGCGATTGGGTCGGTCCTGTTCGGAATCTTAGGCGGACTGATGGCCGTCTCAGGCGCAGATTCAGGGCTATGGCTGGACGAGGTGATTTTTGGGCTCGCCGCAATCACATTATCTGTTCTTATTCTGACATTACGCCGCGCTTAAGTCGTTTCTTAGATTGCATTTGCCGACGAC
>JBCBGJ010000030.1:0-12007 GCA_038526925.1 Pseudomonadota bacterium | reverse complement strand
GGCAAATGAACCGGGCTATCGACTAGAAGCAGAACTCTACAGGATGGAAATAGAGGGTGAGCCAAAGCCTAAGGCGGAAATCGAAGAACTTGTTTGGCTTCCGCCGAACAATCCGGACCAACTCAAGCTTGCGCCGTTTACTCGAGATTCTGTTCTTCCTCTGGCGTAGTTCCCCAACTATTTTGAGCGTCCTTAATTCGCCCCAGATCAGCCGCTCGTAATGTCCGCTAATAGGAACAAGCTGCCGTGTTCTGGCGACTTGAACCGTAACTAGCTTGGTGAATTGTCCATTTGCGGAACTGGGTAACTTTGTTCATTCACTGCGTAAGGAACAACTAGATTTACATACCTTCCTCTTCCATTTCCCAGAGCTGTTTTGAACGCGAACTGATCTGCTCCATGGTATCCATCTCAGCACTATCTACAGAGATCGAAAACAGACTCTTCAATTGAATTCGTAATCTAGCGGGAGCGGATGATTTGCGACTTCTCAAAGAAGATCTGTTAATCCATGAGAGACCATTGGAGTCCGTAAGTAGATACTTTTTTGGGGTCATTCCAGAAATCACCGTATAATGATCGAAGGGCCCTTTCAGTCGGGCACAAATAGGAGCGTTACGAGAGAGTTCGTTCTGAATGAAGTTCTCTGGGAGCTCTCCATCTCCAGGGAAACGCGTAATTTTCAGCGTTGCATCCACAATGCGATTTAAGCGTTCGAGCAATCTATTGGCGAGTTTAATAAAGTTCCCAGAGCTCATCCCGTACCGTAATGTTTCCTGGAGCATTTCTCGCTTAGACAGATATTGTAACGCAGAACGCATCAGCTCACGTTGGGTTTTCTTGTTCATGATTTCGGATGATGCGCCGAGCCGAATAGCATTAATTATAGCATATATTCCACACAGCTTGTCTAAGTCACCCTGCTTGAGGGCGTCTAGCGTATTGTCGATTCTGATATTCATTCTGAGCCTGCTTATGAGTCGATTGTGCGATCTCACTCCCGCTGGCCACGGGTTGGGAAAAGATCACAAAAATTTTCTAAGGTAGGGGTGGCGTGAGCAACGAATGCTGTTCGCCCGTGCTTAAACTATAGCTTACTCTTTAAGAAAAGTCAAAATACATAACAATAACAGAGTGTTGAGGATTTCGGGGCGCTGCCTGCTCCTTGGGGGTCACGGTTGGTCCATACGTATATAATTACGTATAAAAATATTCCAGAGAAACTGCATACACTTGATTATTATGCATAAAAAATGAGAAAGTGGTGCCGCGTAGGTGACTTGAACACCCGACCTCCGCATTACGAATGCGATGCTCTACCAGCTGAGCTAACGCGGCTTACCGTTTTTTTGAGAGCGCCCGAATACCGCTCGCAATCGCGCTCGGCAAGTGAAACCTGCACGGTGAACGCCAGTCTTATTCCTCGGGAACATAATCCAAGGGCGGCGTCACAACATCTGTGCGGGGTGGTTTGACGGTGTCTTGCTGTTTCCCTGGCGCTGGCAAAGCAACAGGGCGTCCGGCTTCCAGCTCACGCTCTGAAGTTTCGTATCGCGGATGGATGAGCGTGCCGGCATCACCGAACGCATAGACCATACGGGCCCAATCGCGATTGGCGTACTGAAACGCGCCGCCGCGCGGATCGATATCCGACCATTCAGGCTCGCGCGCCGCGGTCACGGCCATACGGCCCCAACGCTCGGCTTCTGTGAGATCACCGTATCCGCGCAGCGCTTTCTCAAGCAGGAGACACAAGCGCGCTGTCGGCTTTTCTTCGACCAAGAGCGCGAGCGCTTTGACCGCATTGAGCCAGCTGCGAGATTGCATGGCGAGTTCTGCGCCGAGGATCCGGCTCTCGCGGTGATCAGGATTGGCGGCAACAAGGTTCTTGAGGCGCCCCTCTATGACGCTCGGCGCGGCATTTGTTTCAAGCCGGCGCGCCAATTGCGACAGGGCAGGGTGCGGGCGGGCTTTCCAGCCAAGCTCTAAGACGCCTTGCGCGGCTTTGATCTTTTCATCGATCATCAATTGTCGTGAGCCATGCCAAGCTGCCGGCGGGAAGGATGGCGCCGACCGGATGGCTTCTGCAAGCAGGCGCTGCGCTTCTTTGCGTTCATTATGCTGCAGGGCCGCGGCGCGCGCGGTGTAAAGCACGGCGCGGCGGCGGCGCAAACTGTCGCCGCTAATCTGGCCGCGCTTCTCGCCCGTGCTCAGCGTTTGTAGGGCCGCGTCCCAGTCACCGTCCGCCACCTGGCTGTCAAAGAGGGAATTGAAGGGCCAATCAGCGCCGGATTTAAGTTCCAAAGCTTCGCGTGCTCTCGCGACCGCTGAAATCGCATCCCCGCGGGCACTCGCGGCAGAGGCGGCCCCGCGCAGACCCGCGAGCTGTCCGCCTGGCAACCGGGTAAGCTGTCCCCAGGCGCGTTCAGCGCCCGACCAATCGTCGGATATTTCAGCCGCTCGGGCTTCAAGTAAGAGTTTGAGCCGGTCATCCTCGGCATATTGCGCTGCCTTTTTAGAGAGCTTTTTCGCGAGGTCTGCGTCACCCGCTTCTGCGGCTAGAAGACCATCTGCGAGGGCTTTGTTCGCCGTTTTCACTTTCGAGGCACGGCGCGATTTTCCGAACCGGCTGGGCAGGGTCACCAGTCCCGTCACCAAGGACCAAGCAAGCGCCAGGGCGGCGCCAACCAGAAGTATCGCCAGGAGCGCCCAAACCAGCTCGAACTCGTAAAGGGTTCCATTGCCGAGATCTAAGGTCATCCCACCGGGGAGCCGCGCTGCCCATAGCACAAAGATCCCCGCCAGGACGATCAATAGGACAATCAGGAACAGGATGATCATGGGCGTTCTTCCGCAATCATGGTGAGCCGAAGCGCCTCCAAAGACTCTTCAAGCAGTAATCGATTGTCGGCATTATCCAGCCAATCTGTGAAGACAGGCTGAAGATTGGTATCTAGCGCGCGGACAGACTGAATCGCATTGCCCAGATCTCCGGCTCGCAGCGCTGCCTCCGCCGCGTCTAATTGATCGCCTGTGGTCACTTCTCCGGATTGGCGGACCTGAATGCCGTCGCCGAACAGGCCTCGCATCCAACCACTTGCGCCGCCCTCATCCTGGGCGTCTTGGTCCAAAGCCTTCGTCCGCAGCGATGGGAACGCGGCGCGCAGGTCCGCGACAGTTGGGGTTGCGTTTGAGGCGATGCCGGCGAGACGTCCGACGGCTTGATTGCTCGGCATGGCGGCTACAAGGCGTTGGTGCGCGGATATAAATGGGCGTCCGCGCCGGGCCGCGGCTTCAATCGCGGATAAGGCTAGGGCCGCTTCCGTGCGCGCATTGCTGCTGTCGGCAGCCGTCAGTGTTTCGGTTTCAGCCTGCGCTTCAAGCTCCGCCAATCGCGTCCTCAGTGTTTCGAGCGTCGCCTCATATGTGCCGAGCCGCGAGACAAGCGCATCTTCAAGCGAGGTCACGCGCGCTTCGAGCGCGCTCAAATTGGCTAGGTCAGCATTCGGACCGGGTTGCGTTTCTGTATCGGGTTCACCTTCATCTGCGATGCTGGCGATCCGGGCGCGCTGCAGGGTAGAAATGTCAGCTTGGAGCGTTTCAATCTCTCGTTTTAAGGCGCGGATATCGGTGACCGCGCGCGTTCGGTCTGCTTGGAGACTATCAGCGCGGGTTTTCAGCGTTTCAATCTCAGACGCATTGGTCGAGTTCGCGCCTGTCTGGGCCTCACCGGTTGACTTCAGGTTCGCCAGCTCGGTTTCGAGGGTCTTTACGGGGCCAGCGCCGGGGTGGAACCCGGGCACAAAACCCGCACTGGCTGCAGCGAGCACAATCGCAATTGCGGATGTTAAGCCTAAAAGCCCGAAAGCGAACCAACCTGGTCCGGAATGAGTTTTCGTTTTTTTGGGTTCACTAAGCGCCGCGGGCTCGAATTCCGCGTCGATCGGCGCTTCATCCCTGGCAGAGGGGGGCAGCGATGACTCGGTCATATCGGGCACTCCAGTTTAAGTCTTTTCAACCCTGTATATCGAGTTGCTTCACGCCGAAAGTGTGGCGAGCGCAATCTCTAAAGCCGCGAACAGTCCATCTTCATTCGGCGCCTCTGCTGTATAGATGGCCCTCAGATTCAGTCGTTCAAGCGGCCCGCTGGCACGTTCCGAGATGGCAACACCAATGCAATTGGTCAGAGCATATGTCTTCGCCAGAGCGGCGAATGCGCTGGCGCCTTTTTCAGAGTGCAAAAGCGTTATGACGCTGGCATTTTGATTGAGGAGACTGGCGACCTCGCTCGGCAAGGCGTCCGCTGGGCGCATTTCATAGAGCGGCGCGAAAATCGACCGATAGCCCAGCGACCCAAGCGTCTCTTTCAGCGACCCGGCAGCCGCCGCATTGGCGACGTGCAGCAATGGGTTTTCCGGCGGAGGTGTTCTTGCCGCTATAAAGTGAGCGAGGTCGACGGCGTTTCCGGCAGACTCATGCACGGTTTTGAAGCCTTCATCTCGAGCCGCTTGCGATGTGGCCGGGCCGACGCACCAGGCAGGCAGGTGGCGATCGCTGCGCCGCGCCGCATAGGTACGAACGCCGTTTGCACTCGTGAAGACCAATCCCGATAAGGCTGAGGGGTCCGGCATTTGGGTTTCTGGCAATTCGACCAGAGACAGCATGGGGGCGAGAACGGCACTCAGTCCATGCGCATTTAACCGTTCGACTGTCTCCGTCGCACCGGGTTCGGCGCGCGTGACGATAATGGGAATGCCGGCCAAACTCATCGCAGCGCGCTAGTCTTCAAACACTGGGAGATCGCCGCCCGCTTGGTCGCGAATGTTCTTTCCAAGGTCGACACCAAGGGCTGCGAGCTCGTCCATTGAGGCCGACAGCAGGGCCGAGGCCCGCGCACTCCACTTTGACTGACCATCTGGTGCAAGCACTTCACCGACCAAATGCCACGTCCCATCTCGATTGATCAGCTGCGCCGCCATCGCGGTGCGACAAGAGCCATCTAATTCCGCCAGAAAAGCGCGTTCCGCGGTGGCCATTGCACGGGTTGCTGCGTCATCGAGCGCCGCAAGCGCTGTGCTGAGACCTGGTGTAAGCCGGTCTGGCTGCGCGGCAACAGTAATGATGCCTTGTCCTGCGGCCGGGAGAAGATCGGTGATCGGAACCGGTGTGGCGAGATCGCTGAGGCCGAGCCGATCCAATCCGGCCATAGCGAGAAAGGTCGCGTCAGCCTCTCCTTGTTTGAGTTTCTCAATTCGGGTTTCGACCCGCCCACGAAAGGGGACAACCTTCAAATCTGGACGCAGCGCCAGGGCTTGAGCTTCTCGTCTGAGGCTCGCCGTCCCAAGGACCGCGCCTTCGGGTAAATCTTGCAACCGGGTGATCCCGTTCGCGGTGAGAAATCCATCGCGAGGATCCGCGCGTTTTGGAAAAGCGACGAGGTCCTGCCCAGGTGGCAAAATGCTCGGGACGTCTTTTAAACTGTGAACGCCGAGGTCGACGGAACCATCGTCAACGGCCTGGTCAATTTCTCGCGTAAACAGGCCTTTGCCGCCGGAATTGATCAGTCGCTCCGTTGTGAGCTGGTCGCCTTTGGTGCTGAATGTCACAATCTCACCGATCAGAGCGCCGTCAGACACTCTTTTTAGTTCACTTGCGATAAGGTCTGCTTGATAAAGTGCGAGCGGTGAGCCGCGTGTCCCAATGCGAACGGGTTGAGCGTTGGTCATTGTGGTTCCATTCTTGCGATGGGAATCAGCTAAGGATGAACGTCTATTGGTGCAAGGCAAAGCGAGCAGGATGTCGAAGATACGTTATTTAGTCGCGGGATTGGCTGTCTCGCTCGCTGCGTGCGGACCGATGCGGGTAGAGCCGCTTGTTCTGGATTCCTCGCTGCCGATCTCCGTCGCCCCGATTTCAAAGTGTATCAATATTGGAAGCGCGCTCGAAGCGCCAAGCGAAGGCGAGTGGGGATATACTGTTCGCCAGGCTGATTTGCTGCGCATAAAAGAAGCTGGGTTCGACACGATCAGATTGCCTGTAAAATGGTCAGCGCACACAAGCCTTGAGGCGCCGTATCAGATTGAACCGAGCTTCCTGGCGCGCGTGGATGAGATCTTGTCTTGGGCAGAGCAGATCGACTTGAAGGTCGTTTTGAACGTCCATCACTATGATGAGCTCAATGAAGATCCAGACGCGCATATGCCGCGGCTTGAAGCCATCTGGGATTTGCTGGCGACCCATTATACTGGCGCCCCAGACTCGTTGATCTTTGAGACGATTAATGAGCCGCATACGAATATGACCACGGAACTCAACGATCCGCTGAACCAACGTCTGCTGGCGCGCATCAGGCAGGATCATCCGGATCGCTGGGTCATTTTGGGAACGGCCTTTTGGGGGAATTTAGACGCGCTTGCAGAGTCGCGGCCCGATTATGATCCCAAAGTCATGCTGACCTATCACGAATACTCGCCGTTCGACTTTACCCATCAAGGGGCGCCTTGGGCAGATGCGCCAGAAACGGGCATTCGATGGGGCACGCGGCGTGATGTACGAGAGATGATGGACGAGCTTGATAAAGCTATCGCCATCCAAGACCGCCTGCGAATGCCGATCTTTGTCGGGGAGTTTGGGGTTTATGAGGGAGTGCCGATCGAGCATCGCGCGCGATGGACCCGCACCCTTCGTGAAGGCTTTGAGGCGCGCGATCTGGCCTGGTGCTATTGGGATTTTGCAGGCTCGCTCAAGGCCTATGATACAGATCGCGAAGCCTGGCTGCCTGAGATCAAGGCGGCCTTGCTGGACGAATAAGGTTCCAACGGTGCCTCGAAACGCTTATATCGCGGCGATGTCTGATCCCATTTGCATTCTCGGTATTGAAACAAGCTGCGACGAAACCGCGGCTGCCGTGCTGCGCCGCGCTCCAGATGGGTCGGTCACGATCTTGAGCGAAACCGTGCACAGCCAAATCGAGGAGCATGCCCCTTATGGCGGTGTCGTGCCTGAGATTGCCGCGCGCGCCCATGCAGATATCGCCGATGCTGTGGTCGCGAAGGCTTTGCGGGATAGCCAGGTTGAGCTTGCCGATCTCGACGCCATCGCCGCGACGAGCGGTCCTGGCCTAATTGGCGGGGTTATGGTCGGCATGATGACGGGGAAGGCCTTGGCGCTTGCCGCGGACAAACCATTCATACCGATTAATCACCTGGAGGGACACGCGCTCTCACCGCGTCTCGCTGACCCATGTCCATTTCCTTATTTGCTGCTTCTAGTCAGCGGCGGGCATTGCCAGTTCATCTCCGTGTCTGGCCTTGGAGAGTATCAGCGGCTCGGTTCTACCATCGATGATGCGGCGGGAGAGGCGTTTGATAAGCTTGCGAAAACGCTTGAGATCGGTTTCCCGGGCGGCCCAGCCGTCGAGCGATTGGCGGCTGATGGCAACGCTCAGCGGTTTCCCCTCCCGCGCCCCTTATTAAACCGGCCTAACTTAGAGATGAGCTTCGCTGGGTTAAAAACGGCTGCAGCCCGCATTGTGGAGGCAGAAGACCTAGATGCACAGGGCGAAGCCGATCTTTGCGCATCGTTTCAGGCGGCGATTGCGGAGTGCCTCGCCGAAAAAACGCGCCGCGCGTTGATTGAGTTCCAAGCCGAACGGGACGGTGACACACGTCTTGTTGTGGCGGGCGGTGTTGCTGCGAACCAAACGATTCGATCTGCGCTAAATGATGTGGCTGAGGCCGCGGGAGCCACGCTCATCGCCCCGCCGCTTCGACATTGCACGGACAATGCCGCCATGATTGCACTCGCGGGGGCAGAAAGACTGGCTGCGGGATTGGTCGATGCGGCAGGATTGACCTTCTCGGCGCGTCCAAGATGGCCTTTGGATGAAGCGCGCGCAAAAGCAGACCCCGCTTATGGCGGTGGAAAGCGCGGCGCGAAAGCCTGACTAGATTTTAGAATTTGAAGGCAGAGCGCAAACGAATGCCGGCTTCGATCTCTTGATCTTCCCAGCGATTGGCATCGTCGAGCTCTTCGGCACCAATGCTCAATTCGCCGCCCACGGAGAACCGGGGCGTGATTCGAAATTCGGCTTCAGCCAGCATTTCTTCGCGCGGCAATGGCGAGTCATTCTCACGAGATGTGAGATCCAAGCTCAAGCTCCAACGATCGCCTTTGATCCAAGCGAGATTGAAAGTCTGAGATGGGCGATCTTGCCAAATCGGTGCTTTGAAGTCGGAATCACCAAAGGCAAAAGACTGGAACCAATCTGGCTGCGCCTGGTCCGTTTCAGAGATTGTTGGCGCCGGCATTTCTGGCACGTCTTGCTGGGCCGTTGCCGAAAAGGCAAAGCCACAAAACACTCCAAGAGATGCGATAACCAGACGCATGTAACACTCCTGCGTACCAGATAGCAGCGAGGTTGATTAATAGAACCTTAATTTCCAGTCACTTGAACAATTTCTTGTGAGAGTGTGACCTCAATGACAACACCTTGTGCGCGCCACTTTTGCAGGGGTGACTGCAGGTCGTCATGCAAATATGCGACGGCAACCCGTGCATCTCGCCCCAAATCACGCGCCGCAGCAAGGCGCCAGCTTTGCGATTCTAGATCCGAAAATCGATCTTCCGATTCTCCATATTCTGCAGAAAAATCAATACTATAGGCTTCTCGGAACACTCCCGCCGACCAGCTTGAAAAGTCGCCATCGGGAAGACCATTCTCCGAGTTCAGCCACGATGCCCCAACGGTCCAATCTCCCTTTTCGATGCGTGTTCCTGCAGACCATGTCTGCATATCTTCGTAGATGGGGGAAAAATCACTCAATGGGCCGCGATTCGAGACATCTGCGTTCGACCAAGCCAGACCCACGTCCAGCCTCAGATCTGATTCGCGAAACCTGCGCGTGCCGTTGAGTGCCAACTCTATCGCATTGCGGGTGTTTGGGGCGAGTCCACCGGTTCCAGCGGCTGGGCGTCTGTCGAGTCCATCCGCGTCAGCTTCAGGGGTGAAACTGACTCCAGCGCGAACGCCAACGAGACGCGGGCTCGCATATGAGGCTTTCAAGCTTGGACCTGTGAGATCGTGACGCGTGCGCGTCGCTGAAAGGCCCGTTGGATCAAGCAGAGTGCTATCTAAACGCGCATGTGTGAGCGCCGATTTTGGGCCTTCGAAAAAGCGTGCTGCAACACCGCGGTCTTTTCCAAGGCGGAGCTCGCCATAGCCGCCATCGATTTGAAGATACGCGGTCTCTAAGCGCCCGCGAAAATTGCTATCATCGTCTGAGGGGGCGAGCGAAAGTCCAGAGAAAGCCCCGACGGGAGATCCAGCGAGCGTTCCAAACCCCCCGATGCCGCCTGGCCGGTTAGCATGGTCGGCTTGGAGCCGAAGCGCGCCGCGCGCGCGGATTCTGACACCGTTTTCAAGCACGGTTTCGGCGTTTCCTGTGACTGAAATTTCACCTAGCAGCTGCTCGGCGTCTGCATTCGCGTCGCTATCTATATGCGGCGATACGACAACAACACTTTCAAATTCTAGCTCGGCCTCGACGGGGCCTTGTCCTTGGGCACCTGCGGTCGGCACGAGCAAAACGAGCCCGGCGAAAGGAGCGAGTGTTTGCTTCAGCATTGGCTTCTTCCTTCCGCGCTTCGAGATACAGCAAATGGGCACTGGTAGGCTCTGTATCAGGTGCTATAGAGACTGTTAATCAACAAGGTCTTGCCAACGGGAAATGACGATATGAAGGCAGTTTCATCCCTCATCGCAGCAGCTTTCGGTGCTCTCGCGCTCACAGGTTGCGTCTTCGGTGGCGGCGAAAGAACAGAAACCACCGTGGTCGAAGAGATCGCTGGCGGTGCCAATCCGTATTTGTGGCGTGCAAGCTTGGACACGTTGCAGGCGCTACCGCTTGTCAACGCTGATCCGTTCGGCGGCACGATCATTTATGATTGGCATTCGTTCGAAGCTGCAGGGGATGAGCGCATCAAAGCGACGGTTTATATTCTCGACTCGCGGCTGCGCGCAGATGGCGTCAAAGTCAGTGTTTTCCGTCAAACCAATGAAGATGGCACTTGGACAGACGCAGGCGTGGACCCGGAAACCGGCATTCAGCTCGAGAACGCGATCCTTGTAAGAGCGCGCAATCTCAAAGCATCCGAACTCGACTAAACTAGACATTGATGGGGGAGGCCATGGCCTCAAGATACAATCCGCAAGACGCGGAACCCAAATGGCGTGACGCCTGGCAACAGGCTGAGCTGTTCAAAGCCAAGACGCCTGCCGAGGCAGGGGATATGCCAAAAGCCTATGTGCTTGAGATGTTTCCCTATCCATCTGGGCGCCTGCACATGGGGCATGTGCGCAACTATGCCATGGGCGACGTCGTTGCCCGGCACAAAAAAGCCAAAGGCTACAACGTTTTACACCCGATGGGGTGGGATGCGTTCGGTATGCCAGCCGAAAACGCGGCGATGGAAAAGAACGTTCATCCCGGTGAATGGACCTATTCAAACATCGCGGCGATGAAAGCGCAGTTCGAGAAGCTTGGACTGTCTTTGGATTGGTCGCGCGAGTTTGCGACCTGCGACCCAGACTATTATGGCGAACAGCAGCGCCTGTTCCTGAAGTTTATGGAAAAAGGGCTGGTCTATCAAAAGAAAGCCAAGGTGAACTGGGATCCGGTCGACAACACGGTGCTCGCGAATGAGCAAGTGATTGACGGCAAAGGCTGGCGCTCTGGCGCGCCGGTGGAACAACGCGAATTGGTCCAGTGGTTCTTCCGGATCACGGACTATGCCGAAGACCTTCTGGAAGAGGTGCAAAAGCTTGAGCGGTGGCCTGAGAAGGTCCGGACAATGCAGGCCAATTGGATTGGCCGGTCGGAAGGCTTGCAGATGCGCTTCGAATGGTCGGGCGAGGCCTCGGCCAGTCATGCAGACGGAATCGAGATCTTCACTACGCGCCCAGACACGCTCTACGGCGCAAGCTTTGTGGCGCTGTCGCCGGATCATCCTTTAACCATCGAGATGGCCGCGAAGAATGCGGATTTGGAAAATTTCCGAGCTGAATGCGCCAAGGTGGGTACATCTGAAGCGGACATCGAAAAAGCGCCGAAGATGGGTTTCGATACAGGCCTGGCGGTCAAGCATCCCTTCGCTGAGGATCAGACGCTTCCGGTCTATGTCGCCAACTTCGTGTTGATGGGCTACGGCACGGGCGCAATCTTCGCCTGTCCTGCGCACGACCAACGCGACTTCGACTTCGCGCGCAAATACGATTTGCCGATCCTGCCGGTTGTGAAACCATCAGATAAAGATGCGGCGTCAGGCGCTTGGGTAAGTTCAGGCCAAGGCGCAGACATGGACGCTGCCTATACTGGACCGGGCTCGATCATGAACTCTGATTTCCTGGATGGGAAAGAGATCACTGAGGCGAAATCTCTGGCCATTGGTAAGATCGAGGGCATGGAACTCGGTACGGGCACAGTGAATTATCGCTTGCGTGACTGGGGTGTTTCTCGGCAGCGCTATTGGGGCTGTCCGATCCCGGTCATTTATTGTGACGAGTGCGGGATTGTGCCGGTGCCGGAAGAGGATTTGCCGGTAAAGCTTCCTGATGACGTGAGCTTCGATAAGCCAGGCAACCCGCTCGTTCACCATCCGACTTGGAAACACTGCACCTGTCCCAACTGTGGAGGGCCTGCACAACGCGAGACCGACACGCTCGATACGTTCAATGATTCCAGCTGGTATTTCGCTCGTTTTGCCAGCGTCGATGATCCAGCTGAGCGCGCCTATTGGTTGCCCGTGGATCAATATGTTGGCGGCGTTGAGCACGCAGTTTTACACTTGCTGTATGCACGCTTCTTCATGCGGGCGATGCGCGATGTCGGCGAGGTGGATTTGCCGAGCGGCGAGCCCTTCGCAGGCCTATTCACGCAAGGCATGGTGACCCACGGGCAACCAATAGGCGCGCTCAGCTGGATCATCGACGCTGGCAAAACGAGCGAAA
>JBCBGJ010000029.1:0-12017 GCA_038526925.1 Pseudomonadota bacterium | reverse complement strand
CACAGGTCGAAGGGCGCGATTTTGGTGCGCAAACACGGCGACTGGTCTTAAAGCACGTCTTTGTGGTTAGGCGCTGCCCCGACCGGTCTGATGGTTGCTAACCCTGCGCTTTCGCGCTCCATCGTGCAGAACCGCGATTTGTCTTCGCACCAGACAGCTGATCTGGTTCGGCAAGACTCAGCTTTCGGCTGTACCCGTGCGACGAAGGAAACCGCTAATACTGCGTCTGAGTTGGACCGGATTGTCGGTATGTAACATGTGGCCGCCCGGCAGCTTGAAGTATTCAGCCCCGCGGATACGTTGCGCCATAAGGTCCGCAACGTGGTGCGTCGCCGAGTTTCGTTTTCCGACGATGATGAGGGTTGGCACAGCTATCTCAGCGAGGCGTGGGCGCCCGTCATAAAGGGATGCTGCCTCCAGCGCTGCCGAAATCCTCCGTCGATCCATCCGGGCCAACTGTCGCCGAAGCTCGGCCTTGGTGTCGGGGCTTTCGCCCAACCCGGACAAGTTCGCGAGCCAGGACGTCGGGATCGAGCAGTACAGGGATGCGGCGACCGTCGCTGACAATCGCCCGACAAGGCGGTCACGCACCGTCGGAACAGCTTCGATCAGGATCAACGCCTCTATGCGATCCTTCAATCGGGCCGCCAGTTCAAGCGCAACCATTCCGCCAAGGGAATGCCCGATGAGCACGGACCCGGGTGGCACGCAATCTGACAAGCGTTCAGCATATGCTTCTACCCTATATGGCTGCGAGAGTGGATTGGCCCCGTGGCCCGGTAGGTCTGGCTTCAGGGCCTTGGTGTATCCCTTCGTGATCGGGTGCCAAGTGTCACCAGCCAGACCCGCACCATGGAGCCAAAAACTATCGACACGGGCCAATGGATCGGTCGGTGCAACGGTCGTAGCAAACCGATTGGGGGCGGGTTCGGTATTTGGTGACATTTTGGGACGGTCCTTTCGCATGTTCGGGGCGGTATGATGCGGCCAGAAGTCCCTACATGACATTTTTACACTGCGGTATCGTCCGCATGGCCCCAAATATGTGTCCGACCCGGTCGGCGCGGACAGGACATACGGGCACACGCGTTGAGCAAAGACCCTCTGGCAGGTAGGATTTGGGGGTATCCCACCCAAACGCAGTTTGTCAGACAGCGCTATGACCTTTGACCTGGACACCCTGTTGATTGCCGCCGTCTCTGCCTCCTTCGCGATAGCAGTTTTTGCAACAGCGGTCAGTTGGTCGCAAAGATGGACCGCGTCATCACGGGCCATTCTGGCCGTCTTTTTTGCGATCTTTGCAATAAGTGAACTGGACAACGTCTTCATCGTTCTTGCAGGCGAACTACCCCAAAAACTTCGTGATGGGCTCGCCTTGTTGAGAGTGGTCGCCAATTTCTGCTTGGGGCCAGTCTTTCTGTTATATGTGCGCGAACTGACGCTGGCCGAGAACCATTCTAACGACAAATTGGTCGGTGCGTTTCACTTCGCGCTGCCCGCAGCGGCAACTTTGTTCGTAATTATCGCGATGACGCTACCGGACGCGACACGTGAGCTTTGGTATACTGGACGATCGGTATCGGCACCGCCTCCTGGTCTGCAACTCTTGACCATTGGCTCCACTGTTTTGGCCTTCGCGCTTATCGTCCAGTGGGTGTTTTATTTGGTATTGGTCATACGAACCCAAATGAAACATCTCGCCGTGCTCAAGCAGCATTTTTCGAGCACTGATGGTCTTGAATTGCGTTGGGTTGTGGTACTGGCGGCTGCCATGGGAACCTATGTCTTACAATTCCTCGTTGGAAGACTGTTGCAGGTTACTGGGGCGCAAGATCCGATTGGCCCGTTGCTGGACAGCGTGTTGGTTCTGGTTGTCATCGCTTCGCTCGCACTTTGGGGGCTTCGACCTTCGAATGACCTAAAAAGCGTCGTAGCGGAATTGGGAGTCCTCGAGGAGCAACGCAACAAAAAGTACGAAAAGAGCGCTCTTGGTGTGGACCAGTCCGAACGTATCGCACGCAAGCTTGTTCACGCGATGGAGAAAGAGCACCTGTATCGCGATCCTAATCTGACACTCAACACGTTGTCGGCGCATATCGGCGTATCGCTGAACTATGTGTCACAGACCCTGAACCAGCACATTCGCCAACCATTCTTTGAGTTCGTGAACAGTTGGCGGGTCAAAGAGGCCATTCCACTGGTCGAAGAGGGCGCATCGACGGTCCTGGCGATTGCCTATGAGGTCGGCTTCAACTCTCGCTCTTCGTTCTACACCGCTTTCAAGCGCGAAACGGGCATGACGCCCACCAGTTACAAAAAGGCCGTAGCCAAGGCGAAGACTGCCAATGAAAACGCGTCCATTGTGAGGGCCAGTAAGCCATGACATCCGGAAATAGACCACAGATACGTGCGTATGACCCAAGTGATTGGCCCCGTCTGTGCGTCATTCACGATGCGGCGCGCAAAGACGAGCTCGCCTATAAGGTTGGCGTCGCTGCCTTTCGCTCTCTTGAAGACACCTTCGAAGATGAAGGGTTGTTCGATGCTGATCGAGTGGTGGCCGAGCGGGACGGCATCGTGGCGGGTTTTGCGGCCTTCGACGATACGGAACTCACCTGGCTCTATGTTGATCCAGCGCTGTCACGTCGTGGTGTTGGACGCGCGCTTCTTCGCCATGCCATGAGCCGAAGCAACGGGACCATGCAGATTGATCTGCTTGAAGGCAACATTCCCGCTCAGGCGCTCTACGAAGCAGAAGGGTTCGTGGTCATCGACCGTCGACAAGGAAACCTCATTGGTAACGAGAGCTTCCCCGCCACAGGGCTTGTGCTTCGCCACGACGTTTGAGCAGTCCGCAACCATGATCCGTCATCCGAATCCTGTCTGAAAGCGCGATTTCTTCTGCTGCCCAGTATCGCAGCACACCCAAGTATGGGACGTGTTCTTGCCTCTGTCACAACCTGAAAAAACAGCGACCCGCAGGCCTTTGCCCCATACTCTTGAGGCCCGAAAGAGCGATGACGATGTTTGATGCTGATCTTCGCTCTCGGCGCCATCTCATCGCAGCGGCGTTGTATTTTGGTCCGCCATGGGTTCCTCCTGTCCGTTGATTGAGAGGTCCCAATCCTCGAACAGAAGCGCCCATTTCCAAAATCTCAGTCGTCAGACCGTCGCGACAACATCACCACACGCGCCCCTGCCGCGGTAGCGGCTTCGCCCATGTCCCGCGACCTGTGAGTTGCCCCCAAATACTTCGCTGCAATGTTCGCGAACGGCTGGTTTCCCCGCCGCGCGGCAGCGTCACTTAGAGTGCACTTGTAGCATTTTTCATGCTGCGTGCGCGTGCAGCGAAAAATCCGAATTCACAGGATGGGCTCGAAGCGGACGTTGCACTAAGACTTTGCAAAGTCCGCTTCCTGCGCAAACCAGACATTGACCGTATTCACTTGATACTTCCTTCGCACACTACGAAGCGGAGCTTGGCGCAAAGGGCGCTAAAGCTCTATTCGATACACTTAGTTTCGCGTTTATGCTGCGTTAGGGGCGACAAGAACCTTACCACTGCGGCGACCCGCGAGCGTGAACTCAAGCGCCTCGCCAATTCTGTCCAAAGAGAACACTTCGGCTATGGGTGCTGAGAGTTCACCCTTTGCGATCGCTTCCGTCAAAAACCCATAGACCTTTGCCTGTTCTTCCTGAGAAGCAGTTTGGAACCATTTGGCCAACCAGAACCCGCGGATACTGACGTCTTTGAAGATGATGGAGTCGAAGTCGCTTGCTGCGGGTGAGCCTGACATAGCTCCATAAAGAACGGCCGTGCCCTCGGGCGCCAAAGCTTGTGTCAGTTTCTGAAACATGTCGCCAGATATTGCATCAATGGCCAGACGTGGTTTCGCGTCGAGTTTTTCCTCAATTCTTTGAACCAGATCGTCACCATCGACAAAGACGGCATGGCTTCCCGCATCCTCTGCATTTTGCGCGGCGCTCTCGCGGCGAACAACAGAGGCCACTTTGAAACCCATGACGTTGGCCAGTTGCGCCACATAACGGCCCACGGCGGAGTTGCCCGCAGACTGGATGACCCAGTCGCCTTTTTGCAGATCAACGTATTTCGTCAGAAGAAGGTACGCCGTCGCTGGGTTCACCGCGAGCATTGCAAGTTGATCAATATCCGCCTCTGGTAAAGGGACGATCCGCTCCAGAGGTGCGGTTTGATGTGTCGACCAACTCCCAGGGATTTCGGGCAGGAGTGTCAATGAGCCGACCAGGGATTGATCGCCGTTGATCTCGATCACGCGTCCAATGCCTTCCATTCCAGCGGCTGCAGGCAGGGGTGGTTGAAACCCGTATGTGCCCTCGATCTGTGCAATGTCGGAAGGATTGATGGGCGCACGCAAAACTTCGATGCGGGCTTGCCCTGCTTCCAATGGGGGAAGCTCAACTTCTTCAAGTTTCACAACGTTTGTGGGGGCTCCATGGGAACTATAGTAAGCGCGTTTCATTTGATGGTTCCTTTCGGCAAGTGTTGTTGGGGCGCACAGAAGAGTCTGTGCGGTTCGTTTGGGTAGTTTGGTGGATGCTGTGCTTAGGGCTTTGCGCCGAGTGGCAAGACCGATGCCTCCCAGGCCGCATAGAGCATGATCTTTGCGTCTTCCATAAAGGCGTCAGCTTCCTTGCGGTTCTGTTGGCATGCAATTCCAACAGCTGCTGCACCGAATTTGATGATGATCAACAGAGCGCGTTTTGCCTCTTCGTACTTAGCTGGATCGAATAGGTGTTTTGAAATCTCGAAAATATAGTCCCGGTTCTGCACGTCATCGTCATGTTCTACATCTTGTAAATCCTGCAACTCCTTGTCGGAGTTGAAGGCCGCCCAGATGTCTCTCACCACGGGATCCTGCATTTGCAACTCGTAGTATTGCTCCAGCAACTGTGTGGTAATGTGTGACAAGTGAACAAGGCTGCGGGGCGGTGCCGCCAAAACCTGCTCGTTCTGTTCCGTGTTGGATTCCAGGATGCGTTCAGCGAGTGCCGCGATGATGGCGCTCTTATTGGGAAAATACTGGTAGATTGATCCCACTGAGATGCTGGCTTCGCCAGCGATGTCAGACATTTTCATTTTCGCAGCACCTTTGTTTTCGATGATCCGTCGCGCCGCGTCGAGGATGGCCTCAACCCGTTTTTGGCTACGTTCCTGTACCGGCTCGCGGATGGGATCTTGTCTGGTCATTCGCTTCGTCTGCCCTAATCTGAACTTCCTTCAGATATAGTCAAGACAAAATGTGAGGTCAACTCGCAAATTATTCAGATTATTAGAAAGAGATGTGGAGAAGAGCGTCCCCTACACACGCTCTAGGTGCCGAACCGCATGCGTGAATCTGCGTAGGAAGGTCAGCTTTATAAATAAAAATAGCTTCACAAACTCCAAATCTGAAAGAAGTTCAGATTTTGGTTGACAGCCTTGCTGTGGATTTCATATCTGAAGATAATTCAGATTTATAGGAAGAAAGGAACAAAAAACATGAAGGCCCTTCTGATATGCTCTGTTCGTAGCCTCTTCCCGATCACTGAGTTGGAGGCACAGGCCTGCAACCTCGCGTTTGCAAAGTCCAAATTGGATCTTGCCTGGGGTGTAATGGAAGTGGCCAAGGTTCAAGCCGCGGGTACATTGCCAAATGCCCTGGTTGCTGTTGGAGAAGCGGTTGGGGTCGGTTCGTTGCTGGACGACTATTTGGATGCGCTCAATGAGCTCATTTGGAACGCAACTCCTGTCCTGCACAACGCAACTGAAGCTGCTCTGAAGTGCGCGTTGGATCAAAGGGTGCCCCGAGGGTTCGTTTCAGAGTATCCCTTGCTGACAACGAACTTGGCGCGTTCGGCCGCACTGCGGACGGGAGCAACGAGACTCGGCGAAATCTGCGTGCCGAGTACTTTGAACGTGCCGTTTGACCCCAAAGCAGCGTTGGAGAGCATTGCTCAAAGCCTCGACCTCGTCCCGAGCGATTGCACCGTTCTCGTTGCCTCAATGCGTGATCAAGATGCGGCCGCGTCTGCTGGAATGACACCAAGACTCATTCAGGAAGCATCTTTGGCGAGCGGTCCCAAAATGGCATGCGTTCGGAAGCAACGGCACGGTCAAGTCCGAGCGAATGTCCATCAGATGACCACGGTCGCTTCGCTTCGGCAGTTTCAAATCTAACCGATCAATCCCAAGGAGATACCAGCCATGTCGAGAAACGTTTTCAGCCGTTCAATTGTCTTGTCTGCCATTACCGTCGCATTGGTCCTGGTAGTCGCGAAGACCATCCCGTTCAGTCACGCATCGTCGCCTTCAGGCGTATGCGCATTGTCCATTTGAAGCCGAGAGAGGAAAGAAAAGATGATACCTAATCGCACGAATTTCGTAGACGCTTTCATGGGTCGCTTTGCTGATCGAGCACGTGTTGTCAGCCTCGCTATCGGCATTGGCTTGACGCAGTTTGTTCCTAGTGCGGAGGCCGAAGGACTTCCTCAACTTGTCAAAACGATGAGTGTTGTGGACCCCGGTATGGGTGCCACACGGTCATTCTTTGGCGAGGTTTCTTCGAAGCAGACGGTCGATCTTGGCTTTCAAGTTAGTGGTCGGGTGATCGAGTTCTTTGCACCGGAGGGGACGGTCATCCCACAAGGCACAGTGATCGCGCAGCTGGATCCCGTTCCTTTTGAGATCGAGGTTGAGCGGGCTACGTTGACTTTGGACCAAGCGCAGCGGCAAGCCCAGCGTTTCGAACAACTCGCTGGCAGTACCATCAGCGCAGCTCAAGTGCAGGACGCCCAAACTGAAGTTAGCATAGCTCAAGTGGCCTTGCGCGATGCTGAATACGCGCTCAACCAGACAACACTTGTAGCACCGTTTGATGCCATGGTCGCTTCAAGGCAGGTGGCCAACTTCTCTACTGTCGCGGCGGGAACGCAGATCGTACGTCTTCACGATTTGTCAGAGATGCGGGTCGAGATCGAGGTTCCGGAAGTTCTCATTCAACAACTGGGTGAAACGCCTGACATCACTTTCCAAGCACGTTTTCCAGGCAGCGATGCGGAGTATCCCTTGTTTTACCGTGAGGTGAACGCAGAGACGTCACAGATAGGGCAAACGTTTCGTGTGACGCTCGCATTGGAAGCCGCTTCTGAACGGTACTTGTTGCCCGGGGCATCTGTAGTTGTTGCTGCGACCCTCAACACTGCGGCTGGTGAGTTCCATCTTCCGAATACTGCAATCGCTATCAATGGCGATGCGCAGACCGCCGTCTTTACGGTTGAGGACGATGGAGAAGATCTGACTCTGCGGCGCAGCCCCGTCACGCTCGGCGTTTCAAACGACGGCCGCGTGGCGGTTTTGAGTGGCATCAAGGCAGGGGAAGAAATCGTCGTTGGTGGCGTTCAAAGCCTCTCCGACGGCCAAGCCGTGCGCCGCTTTTTGGCTCAATACTAGAGGGGCTGAGATCATGAATATTGCACGTTTCAGTATTGAAAAACCGATCTTCACCTGGGTGTTGATCCTGACCTTTCTTTTCGGTGGAGTCGGAGCCTTCTTGTCGCTTGGGCGTCTGGAAGATCCGGCCTTCACAATCAAAACCGCTGTGATTGCCACGGAGTATCCTGGTGCATCTGCCGAACAAGTTGCGCGGGAGGTTTCAGAGCCGCTTGAAAGCGCCATCCAGAAAATGGGTGAAGTGGGACTGATCATGTCCCGCAACACGCCGGGGCTCTCGCTTATCGAAGTAGAGATCGAGGATACAATCGACGGGTCCGAGCTACCGGCGCTTTGGACAAAACTCCGTGCGCGCGTGTCCGATGCGGCCGTCTTCCTGCCGCAGGGCGCAAGCCACCCTTTCGTGAATGATAGTTTCGGTGATGTGTTCGGGATTTACTTTGCGGTCACGACCGAAGGATTTTCGGACGGCGAAATTCATGACCTCAGCCGTTACTTGCGCCGGGAGCTGTTGTCCGTCGACGGTGTCGCGGATGTGGAGCTGGCGGGCCTGCCAGAAGAAGCTGTCTACGTTGAACCAAACCTGCCGGTGACAGCAAACCTCAACGTGCCGGTTTCAGCTTTCATTGGGGCCATTGCATCAGCAAACGCGATTGTGGATGCGGGTACCAACATGGATACCCGGCTGCAGATTGCGGAAGGCACAGACAGCGTCGGCGACATCGCCGGACTTTCGGTTGGTGTAAATGGTTCGGTTCTGAACATTGCAGATATCGCGACAGTCTCGCGCATGCGGGTCGATGAGCCCGGTCTCATGATCCGATTCAATGGGACGGAAGCCTTTACCGTCGGCGTTGCCGGGCTTCCGACAGAGAACATCGTCGCGGTCGGTGAGCGCGTCGATGAAAAGCTGGCGCAGCTCGAAAGTGGTTTGCCGACCGGTGTCGCGTTCGAGCCGATCTACCAACAGCATGTTGTGGTGGATGAAGCATCCAACGCCTTTCTGATCAACTTGGCTATGTCCGTCTTGATCGTGGTCGCGGTCCTTGCGGTCTTCATGGGCTCGCGCGCAGCGCTGACGGTTGGAACAACGCTCTTTCTGACGGTCCTTGGAACACTTCTGTTTATGAAATGGTTCGCAATCGAGATGGAGCGCATCTCGCTTGGTGCGCTGATCATCGCCATGGGCATGTTGGTCGACAATGCGATCGTTGTCGCCGAAGGCATGCAGACTGCAATGGCGCGGGGCAAATCATCCCGGGAAGCAGCGAGCGAGGCGGCACGCAAGACACAAGGACCGCTCCTTGGGGCGACTGTGATCGGTATCCTGGCTTTCGCACCAATTGGCCTCAGCCCAGATTCTACCGGTGAGTTCATGTTTTCGCTCTTTGCCGTTGTTGGTATCTCGCTGCTGCTATCTTGGGTGCTTGCGATCACAGTGACACCTTTGGTTGGGCACTACGTCTTCAAGCAGGGGTCTGGGGAAGAAACCGAGGCCTACTCCGGACTGGTTTTCCGAAGCTACGGCATTCTCCTGCGAGGTGCACTACGCATCCGCTGGTTGGTGGCCGTGTGCCTCGTAGGGATCACGGTTGCCTGCTTCGCCAGCTTTGCCAACGTGAAGGAACAGTTCTTTCCGTACTCGAACACACCGCTCTTCTTCGTGAATTACAAGCTGCCACAAGGCACGGATATCCATCGAACCAGCGAAGACATTGCCGTACTGGAAGACTGGTTGTCTGAGCGGGACGATGTGGTGTCCTATACTGGCTACATGGGGGAAAGCGCCTCGCGGTTCATGCTGACCTATCCCACAGTCAAGCCGAACCCCAGCTACGGTCACCTAATTGTGCGCGTCGAAGACGCGCTAGAGATCCCCGCCATCATGGCTGATATGTCAGTTTTTGCGGCGGAACGCCTTCCCTCCGGGGAGTTCACGGCAAAGCAGCTGGCCTTTGGGCCAGGGGAGGGCGATCCAATCCAACTGCGGATATCCGGCCCTGATCCTCAGGTTCTACGCGCCGTCGGCGAAGAGGCGCAAGCTCGTATGGCTGCCGGATCAGACCAGTTTGCGGGACTAAGGACCAATTGGCGCGAACAAGAACTGGTGGTCGTACCGCTCTATGCCGAAGAACGTGCGCAAGCTGGGGGCGTGACTCGGGCGGATATCGCCGAAACCATGCGCTTTGCAACAGATGGAGTTCTTTCGGGCGCCTACCGCGAAGGTGAACGGCAGATTCCGATCTACGTCCGTGCGCCGCAAAACGCGGGCGTGGGCCTGATGGACCAGTTGGTGTTCTCCGAAAGTACAAGTCAGCTTGTCCCGATGGACCAAGTCATCGACGGAATGCAAGTCGAGATACAGGACACTATCTATCATCGACGCGATCGGGTTCCGACATTGATTGTCTCCGGCACCATTCTGGCGGACGCTTCTGCGGCTAAGGTTCTTGCCGAAGTCCGCGAAAGTGTTGAAGCGATTAATCTGCCTGCTGGCTATCAGATCGCTTGGGGCGGTGAATACGAAGACACGCTAGAAGCTAACACGAGCCTGGCCAACCAGCTCCCATTTGCGATCTTACTCATGATTGTAATTTCGGTCTTGCTGTTCAACGCATTGCGTCAACCGCTGATCATCTGGCTACTGGTGCCAATGTCCGTCAATGGCGCCGTTGTTGGGTTGCTTTATACCGACCTGCCGTTCAGCTTCACTGCCTTGCTGGGTCTTCTGAGCCTGTCGGGGATGTTGATCAAGAATGGCATCGTGTTGGTCGAAGAGATCGATCTGGTGCGCAAAGAGGGCCTTCCTCTAAACGACGCCATCGTGAAAGCATCTTCGTCACGACTAAGACCGGTGATGTTGGCGGCGGCGACGACCATCTTGGGCATGCTGCCTCTGCTTGGGGATGCGTTCTTTGTCTCAATGGCGGTGACGATCATGGCAGGTCTGGCCTTCGCGACGGTCCTGACGCTGATTGCTGCACCGGTGTTCTATCGATTGTTCTTCAAAGATCAGAACCCAAAACAGTCCAAACCGACTTTGGCCAAAGAAGACACCATAGTCCTTCAGGCAGCATAGAATAAGCGGGCTGCGACTGCAGCAATGGGATCGGAGGTTGGACGGCAGCTCTGGGCCGGTCCTTATCCGAAGCTTCAGGTCCTGCCGATCAGATACTGCACGTGCTCCAATGGCAGCAACGAGCCCATATCTACCGGGCGCTGCGCGATGCACATATGTCCGGTTTTGGTTGTCAGCGTGAACCCAAGTAACATCTGATCGAAAGCTCTTTATTGGCCTCCTCCAGGCTGAATGGATGCAAAATCACGTTGAACTTGGCATTAGGCCTCTCCATCTGAATTGCGAAAGGAGGTTGCGAATTCATGGGTCAAAACCGAAACGGTGGTTTGCCGGATCGTATGCTGGCGCCATTCGAGGGCGCTCCCTCGGCTGTCGCATCCTTCCTTTTGAAAGATGGGAAGCTGGAGTTTGGTCTCTCGGGCGAGACGGGGATCGACGGAGACTGCAACCCGGCGGATGTCATCTATGAGATCGGGTCAATTTCGAAGGTGTTCGCAGGCATACTTCTGGCAGTGATGGTCGAGGAAGGCCGGATTGATCCGGACCGCCCGCTTGGCGACTTCGTTCCAGAACTTGCAGGAACCCAAACGTGGCTGACGCTCAATCGATTGGCAACGCACAGTTCCGGATTGCCAAAGCTCCATATTCCATATTGGAAGGCGCTGTTGCTTCCGACCGGAGATGATCCTTACGCGGATTTCTCACGTGACGATCTGTTTCAATGGGTGAGAGCCTGGCCAAAGTCGTCCGAGCCAAAATCCCACGCCTACGCTTATTCAAACCTCGGGTTTGGGCTCCTGGGAGAAGCGCTCGCGGCTCTTGAAGGGCGGGAGTACGGTGATCTGCTGCGGGAAATGGTTCTGGACCCCATGGGGCTGAGAGACACATCCGCTAATCTGACCCATGACAGAGGCAAACGATTTGCGCAGCCCTACAATACGTCCGGGCGTCCGGTTCGGCCATGGACATTCCAGGCGATTGCCGCTGCCGGCGCACTGCGCTCGACTCCACGAGACATGGCGCATTTTGCAAGCGGAGTCATCGATGCCATTCGGGAACCAAGGACCGCAATGGATCAAGCAATCTGCCGCTCAGCACTGCCGCCAGGTTCGCAATCAACGATGAGCGACCAGGTCCCCTTTGCTCAGTGTCTTGGATGGATTTCAATTCGGCGTACACCAGATGCGGTGCCGGTGCTGTTTCACAACGGCGGCACAGCCGGAACGACAAGCGAGATTTACATCTGTCCGCAGAAGCGCGCCGCGATCGGTATCTTCGCCAACCGCGGCGTAGCTGCGGGTTTCTGGTCGGGGCTGAAACTGGCCTTCATCTCACCGCAAAGGGCGGCAAACGATCTCTTTGAGTCCCTTCCAACGGTATGATCCAGCCAGAAAGAAGTTCGAACGCCTGATGTGGACATAAGTCATATGTTTCCCTCAGTCGGGAAACGACCGTTAAACGGTCGTT
>JBCBGJ010000028.1:0-12060 GCA_038526925.1 Pseudomonadota bacterium | reverse complement strand
GGATCGCCGATTAGTATCCGTGTTTCTGCGAGATGGAACACGCCAAACCCTTGTCGATAATCTTCAAGCTTGCCTCGAAGATGAAAAAGACTGGCGGATTTCATTAGTTCCGATCGAAGCCACAGCGCCAGCGATCCCAGAGGATAAAGACCTAAAGACGAAACGTGCGAGCCAGCGGAAAATGGCGCTGAGGGAAGAGATTTATCAAGACGTCCAGGCGGATGCGAAGCTTGACCGCGACTTTTTGATTTTCGTCGTTCTGTCGACCATTGTGGCGGCGATTGGATTGCACTCGAACAGTGTCGCGGGTGTTATCGGTGCGATGGTAATTGCCCCTTTATTGGGTCCGATCCTCGGCTTCTCGCTCGGGGCCGCTTTGGGAGATCGCAAGCTCTTATTTGGAGCAGCAAAGACATTGGGAATTGGCGTTGCGCTGGCACTGGGGTGTGCAGTCCTCATCTCGTTCATGATCCCGGTCGACTTTTCGAGCCGAGAGCTGATGTCCCGCGCCGAGGTTCGATTAGATGGGATGGTGCTCGCGATTGCTGCAGGCGCGGCAGCGGCGCTATCGCTTACCCGCGGCGCGAATGCGACGCTGGTGGGCGTGATGGTGGCTGCGGCACTCTTACCGCCCGGAGCGGCCGTGGGTCTGTTCTTGGGAACGGGCGAATTCGCGCTAGCGTCTCGCGCCGGACTGTTGCTTTCACTCAATGTTGCGAGCTTGGTCTTATCAGCCTTGGTTGTGTTTCGGTTGCGAGGTATTCGCCCTCGAACTTGGCTCGAGAAGAAAGGCGCGGACAAAGCGGTTGCCATTAACATGGCGCTATCGGTTTTGCTTTTGTTGATTGCGGTCGCGCTCATTCTTGTTCTGGATCTGGGCGCGACGGTGTCTATCGGCTAAGGTCTCCAAAGGGAGGATGATATGGCGAAGGCAGAGAACAAAACGCAGGTTACGAAAGTCGAGCCGAAAGACTTCGTCGCGGCGGTAGAGAACCCCAAACGTCGTGCGGATGCGGAAGTCTTGCTTGATTTCTTCGCGCGCGTCACAGGTTTGAAGGCGCAAATGTGGGGGCCGAGTATCATTGGCTATGGGCGCTATCACTACAAGTATGACAGCGGACGCGAGGGCGAGCATTTATTGACGGGCTTTAGCCCACGGAAAGGCAATCTCGTGTTCTACATTATGCCCGGATATCGCGAAGAAGAGATGCAAGACATGCTCGGGCGTCTGGGTAAACACAAGATCGGTAAGTCCTGCCTATATGTGAACAAGCTCGATGATATCGATATGGATGTTCTCGAAGAGATAGTCCTCGATGGGCTCGCTGATATGCGAAAGAAGTATCAGACTTGGGATGAGTGACCGCGACACGATCATTGCTTACTGGCTTCTGCCAGCCCTTGACCACGCCGCGCGGTTTCAACGTGTTGTCGACAAGCTTGCGGATCAGCAATGCGGGGTTCGCTTTCTCCCGCATCTGTCATTCGGCTCTTTCTTAGATAATAAGCCAGATTTGAGCGGAGTGCTGCAGCTTTTGTGCGGGTTGGAATTGCGCCCCACCGAGGTCGCGGAAACGGCAAGCTTCACCATGTCTCTGTTTGTTCGATTTGAACCGACTGAGCAGCTTTTGCAGGCGCGTTGCGCCTTAGAAGCCTGTCCTGGATTTCGAACCAGTCGCGACTTCGATCCGCATATAAGCCTCTGTTATGGAGCTCCGGTGAACAAGGGCGCAATCCAACGTGAGATCAACGCGCTCTTGGATCAGCCGGTGCTGTTCGACCGGCTCGTCGCGACGGAAATTTCCCTGCCGGTTGAGTCATATGATGATATCAAACTTTGGCAGCAGCGCGCCGAATACCCGATCGAAAGTGTCAGTTAAGCGCTGCGTGCGTCGTCGATTTTATTCGCGAACCCTTGCGCGCCATAGCAGCGAATAGACAGCGTTCCGATCGCCGTTTTGACGTCGATGATCTGCGTCCCAATCCCAAAACGCGTCTCAACGGATGTGATGCTGCGCAGGGGGAGAATAACGCTCATCGAGTCAGGATCTTTGTGAAGCATGCGATTGATACCGTTGGGATGAAACTCGACCGCGTCTTCCGTCAGATAGGCGGTTCCGCCCACCCAAAGGCCGCCCATCAATTTCTTGGCCGCATTAGTGCCGAACCGGCCGCCAGCTCCAAGGAGGCGCTGCGCGCGGTCGCCGACCTCGGCGTCCTTCATCAGTGCATTGACCAATTTCTTTGCGATGACGTTTTCTGGTTTGGACATGCTCACCCCATCTTTCAGTCTCGTGTAGCACTGAACCGCTCTGGGATGAACACCATCTGTTACGGCTCGCAAATCCAAGCGATCCGAAGAACACGTTTTTATGCAATCTAGGAGTTTAGCTTTTTCGCAGCCTCTTCCGCGAAATAAGTAATAATCCCGCTAGCGCCGGCGCGTTTGAAGCTGAGTAGGGTTTCCATCATGACGCGGTCGCCATCGATCCAGCCATTTTGTGCGGCGGCCTGGATCATCGCGTACTCGCCGGAGACCTGGAACGCGAAGGTGGGGATTTGGAACGCCTCAGATACGCGGCGAACAATATCGAGATAGGGAAGGCCGGGTTTGACCATCACCATGTCGGCGCCTTCTTCTATGTCCATTGCCACCTCGCGCAGCGCCTCGTCCGTATTGGCGGGGTTTTGCTGGTAGGTCTTCTTGTCCCCAATCAGTGCCGTCGCCGAGCCTATGGCCTCGCGATAAGGACCATAGAAGCCGCTGGCATACTTGGCCGCATAAGAAAGTATCAGCGTGTTCGAATAGCCGTTTTCTTCCAGCGCAGCGCGGATCGCACCAATTCGACCATCCATCATATCTGATGGGGCGACCACATCGGCACCGGCCTCTGCTTGAACCAAAGCCTGCTCAACAAGTACGGCGGTGGTTTCATCGTTCAGAACATAGCCGCTCTCATCGATCAGGCCGTCATGGCCGTGCGTGGTGAACGGATCTAGGGCGACATCACAAATCACGCCAACGTCTGGAGCTGCATCTTTCATCGCCTTGATCACGGTCGGGATGAGGCCGTCAGGACTGAGGCTCTCGCTGCCTTCCTCATCTTTGTGTGCGGGATTGATATGGGGAAAGATCGCGATTGCGGGAATACCGAGATCGCTGGCGCGTTTTGCCGCCTTCGCAGCCTCAGCGACATTCAGCCGGTTCAGCCCCGGCATGGCGGCGACTGGCACCTTTGCCTCCTCGCCATCATGCACAACCATAGACCAGATTAGGTCAGATGGGGTCAGCGTATTCTCTGCGGTTAGGTTTCGGATCCAGCCAGATTGGCGCAAACGGCGAAGGCGGGTTGCGGGAAAGGATTGGTTGAACGGAATGCTCATTCTAACTCCGGCTTGGGCGCGCCAAAGCGAAATAAGGCGCGGCGAACTTTTCGGCGCATGAAGCAGCGCTTGGTCACGTCCATAAACGGTCTCTGCGCATCTTCAATCTCTTGCATATAAGGGTCTAGCTTATCGCTTGGTAGCTCTTTGAACCCCAATGACGCATAGAACGGGCGATTCCAGGGGACATCGCGAAACGTCGATAGGCTAACATGTGGGAGTTTTCTAAGCTCGGCTTCCGTCAGTACGCGAATGACCAGCGCGCGCCCAATTCCCTTTTGCCCATGATCAGGATGAACGCTGACTTGATCTAAATAGAGGCCATTTCCGCGAATGCGGATCAACGCAAAGCCGACAGCCCAGCCATGTTGGTTGCGCGCCACGAAAACGTTGAAAAGCGGGATCTCTTTCTGGAAAACCGCCGCTGGAACATGGTCATCGAGCGCGTCTTCGCTCAGCAAACCGGTTGCAGCGAACATAGAAGACGCTGCCTTATCTACGGCGATAAGCGCAGCAATATCATCGAGCTCTGCGGCCGTGATAGAATATCCTTCCGGAAGGTCAGACATTGACGAACGAATCCCCTATGGCATGTCTGCCGCCTAATAAGCACAATGAGGGCTAATTGCTATGACCACTCGCCTGACAGAAGAACAGGTCATGATTCAGGATATGGCGAAGCGATTTGCAACCGATCGCCTGGCGCCGCACACGGCCGAGTGGGACGAACAAAAACACTTCCCAATTGATGTGATCAAGGACACTGCCGAACTCGGTTTCGCGGGGATTTACGTCGGCGAGGATGTCGGTGGGTCGTCGCTTGGCCGGTTGGATGCGGCGCTGATTTTTGAACAGCTTTCTTATGGTGACGTTTCAACAGCCGCCTTTATCTCCATCCACAATATGGCCAGCTGGATGATCGATAAGTTCGGCTCTGATGAGCAGCGCAAAACATGGCTGCCGAAATTTACCAGTATGGACCTGGTCGCCTCATACTGCCTCACCGAACCGGGCTCCGGCTCAGACGCCGCGGCAATGAAGACGACAGCCGTGCGTGATGGTGATGAGTACGTTCTAAACGGCTCCAAGCAGTTCATCTCAGGCGCCGGTACCAGCGATGTCTATGTTTTGATGGCGAAGACATCAGACGCTGGGGCCAAAGGTGTTTCGGCATTTATTATCCCGCTCGGGATGCCTGGGCTGAGCTTTGGGAATAATGAGAATAAGATGGGCTGGAATTCGCAGCCCACTCGCCAAGTTATGCTCGATGATGTGCGTATCCCTGCGGCCAATCGGATTGGCGAGGAGGGACATGGTTTCAAGTTTGCGATGGCGGGCTTAGACGGAGGCCGGTTGAATATCGCGGCGTGTTCTTTGGGCGGCGCGCAGAGGGCGCTCGATCAGGCGCTCTCTTATGCCAAAGAGCGCAAGCAATTTGGCCAGGCCATTGCGGACTTCCAGGCGATCCAGTTCAAACTCGCCGATATGGAAACCGAGCTACAAGCGGCGCGGGTGATGCTTTACGAAGCCGCTTCAAAACTCGATACCAAAGCACCGGATGCAACGCGCTGGTGCGCGATGGCAAAACGCTTCGTGACGGATACAGGCTTCAAAGTCGCGAATGAAGCGCTCCAGATCCATGGTGGCTATGGCTATTTAGCAGAGTATGGCGTCGAGCAAATCGTCAGAGATCTGCGCGTGCACCAAATTCTCGAAGGCACTAATGAAATCATGCGGGTGATTGTCAGCCGGGATATGCTGAAAGACTAATCCTGATTGTTTCAATTAAGGGCGTCGAATTCCAGAACCTGGAAAAGCTCTGCCGCGACTTCTGTCGGGCTTAGGTTATCGGTATCGCAGACATGATCAGCGAAGTCGGTCTCTGATAGTTTTCGCGATAGCTCAACAGCGCGCGCTTCATGCCAATCTCGTCCCGAACCCTTTTCGCGTTTTCGGACCCGCTCGATCAGCGTCTCCTCGCGCGCAGTTAGCTGTATGATGGTGCATCTGCCTGCCGCAACTGCGTCAGCAACTTTTTTCGCGCTCGCTGCGGTTTCGATGACCCGTGCAATGAGGAGTAGGCGCGGAGAATGCTCTTGGGCGTTCTCCCACAACGCTCGTAAGTTCTTCAGGGCTAGGTCTTGCCCAAACGGATCGTGTTCGGGGCGGGGATAGGTGTGTGTCAGTGCGTCAAGGTCCACAAATGTATGGGCAATGGAGTTCAACGCGAGCAGCGCGCTCATTTCTTGCGCAACAGTGGTTTTGCCAACACCAACTGGACCGCTGATCAGGATAAGGTGAGGCGCGTTATAGGTCATGCTCTCACTTTAACGTGTTTACGGCCTATCCGAAAGCAGATCCCAAGGACTTGATCGCCGCTAGGGAAAGTTCTTATGGTCGCTCTAGAAGCTTCCTAAGATGAAGCCTGAGGAGGATTAAGAAGATGCAAATCACCCCTGTTGAAGGCCTGGGCGCGGAAATCACCGACGTCGATATTAAGACCCTGAGCGACACGGACTTTCAGTCCATCCAAGACGCATTTGCGGAGCACGGTGTCATCTTTATTCGCGGCCAAGACACCAGCGAAGATGACCATATCGCTTTTGCCGAGCGGTTCGGAGACATCAACATCAATCGCTTCTTTGCCGCCCACCCGGAATATCCTCAGATTGCTTTGGTCGCCAAAGAGCCTGATCAGAAAGACAATATTGGCGGCGGTTGGCATACCGACCACTCATATGATCACGAACCCGCTCTGGGGTCAGTCTTGGTGGCCCGAGAGCTTCCAGAAAGCGGCGGCGACACAATGTTTGCCTCCATGTACAAAGCTTATGAGACCTTGCCGGACGAACTCAAAGAAAGAGTAGAAGGCTTAAACGCTCTGCATTCAGGCAAACACATTTTCGGCGAAGGGCCAGATAGTTATTACAACACCTCTGACGCCGGAACGCATGATGATGGAACCAATCGGATCGGCAACGCGGATGCAGCTGAAAAACTAACCGATCCGGAGCACCCCATCGTCATTTCGCATCCATTATCGGGCAAGAAAGCGCTCTATGTGAATCCAGCTTTTACCCGAGAGGTTGTTGGCCTCGACAAAGCCGAAAGCGATGAATTGCTGTCTGATCTCTACACGCACGTGTTCACGGGCCATGACTTCCATCATCGCTTCAAATGGGAACCAGGTTCAATTGCCATGTGGGACAACCGCTCGACCTGGCACTGGGCCTTGAATGACTATCAAGGCCAGCGCCGGATCATGCATCGGATAACGATAGAGGGTTGCCCCCTCGAGGCTTAGAAACGCAACCCGACGCCTAAGGTAACGGACTCGATAGCGTCCTCGAATGCCTGATGGCGGGTGGCATCAACGCGCGCGTACAGCTTATCCGTGAAATCAAATGAAGTTCCCACCCCATATGCGAGCCCAGGGTCAATATCCCCGAAGGAGCGAGTTTCTGTCGTCCCGTCTTCGGACCTGAGGGTGCCCTTATTTTCAAACTCAGATGTTGCGTAGCCTAGTCGCACGTGTGTGGTGAGGCGATCGCCGATCGGCAGGATGGCCTTGCCATAAACACCATAAGTGGATTCAAGTTTCAGACTGGCGTCCACTGTGAGAGGCTGATTGGTCTCAATGCTACGGCCGCCGAATGTGGTTGTTGAATCAGTGGCGCCCAGCGCGAATTCACCTTCGACGGCAAAATTGGGTGTAAAGTTTCGACCAATACGGGCGCCAATCATGGTGTAGTCGTCTCGACCGACAGGATAGGAACTAAACGTGGAAACGCCGACAGTGCCCTCCACGTAATTGTCTTCGGCGATCGCATTTTGAGAAACCGAAATCGCCGTGATCAATGCGATTGGGAGGGACGTTTTGAGAGGCTGCATTACAGATTGCCTTTTGCAATAGGTTGTAACGCAGCCCTCGCGCCTTAGGCCGAACCCCGAACGCCCTCAAATTAACAAACAGAAACCTCGCTGAAGTTTCAGTAATTTACCATATAATCAGAGTATTAAGGCGCTTAAGCGATGGCGCCGCCATCCAATACGATTGTGTGCCCATCGACCCATGCTCCGGCGCGAGACGTAAGGAATATTGCCGTGCCAGCAATGTCTTCTGGTTCCCCGGCGCGGCCACGCGGGATTTGCGCCACAGCCATCTTGTATATCTCATCGTTATCGACGGCCGCCTTGGTCATATTACTCGGGAAGAAGCCGGGTGCGATGGCGTTCACATTGATCTTGTCTTTGGCGAGATCGGTGGCGAGGTGTTTCGTAAGGTGGATGACACCCGACTTACTGGCCGAATAGGCGTAAGCTGGCATGCCTGGATTATCAAAACCATGGATCGACGCGATGTTCACGATGCGCGCGGGGTCTTCTGGCGTCCCGCTTTTGCGAAGCAGGGGCAGGCATTTCTGGGTCATAAAGAACATCGACTTAATGTTGATCGTCATAACTTTGTCCCAGCCATTTTCCGGAAAATCATCAATCGGCACGACCCAATTGGCGCCAGCATTGTTGATCAGGATATCGACATGATCTTCTCGCTCCGACACTTGTGATACGAAACGTTCAATGCCGTCGACGGAAGACAGGTCAGCCTGGATCGGGATACAGGTTCCATATTCAGAAAGCTCCTCGGCTTTCGCCATAAGTGGGCCTTCTTTGCGGGCCGAGATGTAAGTCTTCACCCCATTTTCGACGAAGCCGCGCGCGATCATTGCGCCGATGCCGCTTGAGCCGCCCGTAACAATTGCGGTTTTACCTGAAACATCAAACAGAGCCTTCATCTGTTCCTCCTTATCTATCTGGCGCCAAGCTGTAGCAGTCATGGCCGATTGTCCATCACTTGGACGTTGAAATCTTTGTATTTAGGCGCTGCTGACAGTTTGGGGTGGCCGCCCGCGCGGAATTCGCTTAGGCAGCCGCTCAACTTCCCTGAATTAGAGAAACGCGCATGGCCCGTTCGACTTTTTCTGCCTACGCAGACCGCATCAGCTTGACCAATTGGGCGCAAAATCAGCGCGCAACCTTTACGCCTAGTCGGATAAAGACCGAGACACTGGCAGGCCTAACTGTTGCCCTCGCTTTGGTTCCTGAAGCCGTGGCGTTCGCCTTTGTGGCAGGCGTTGAGCCGCTGGTTGGGCTTTATGCAGCGTTCCTCGTCGGATTGATCACCGCCGTGATGGGCGGCCGTCCCGGTATGATCTCCGGTGCCACGGGGGCACTCGCCGTTGTGATGGTTGCGCTCGTTGCCCAGCACGGCGTCGAATATCTTTTCGCGACGGTCGTCCTGATGGGGATCCTGCAAATCGGGGCAGGCGTATTTAAGCTCGGAAAATTCATCCGCCTAGTCCCGCACCCCGTGATGCTTGGCTTCGTCAATGGGCTCGCTATCGTAATCTTCCTTGCGCAGCTTGGGCAGTTCCAAGTGCCCGGGACCGCGCAGGCGGATGGGCATAGTTTCCTGCCGAACGGGGACTGGCTGCCTGGCGGAGAGATGGCGATCATGCTGACTCTGATCGGCGTCACGATGCTGATCATCTGGGGGCTGCCAAAGCTCACCAAGATAATCCCAGCGCCGCTCGCAGGTATCGCGGTCGTCGCGGCGATTGTGATTGGTTTCGGGATCAATACGCCGGTCGTCGGCGATCTCGCGAGCATTCAGGGCGGTCTACCTGCTTTCCACATTCCGGCCGTTCCGCTCAATCTGGAAACGCTGGAAATCATCCTGCCATATGCGGTGATCCTCGCCGCGATTGGCCTTATAGAAAGCCTGCTCACGCTGAACTTGGTTGGTGAGATCACCAATCAACGCGGCGGCGCCTCCCAAGAATGCGTCGCACAAGGTACTGCAAACGTCGTGACTGGTTTCTTCGGCGGGATGGGCGGCTGTGCGATGATCGGGCAGTCGATGATCAACGTGAAGTCCGGCGGCCGCACGCGTTTGTCAGGCATTTCGGCGGCGCTGTTCCTTCTCGCTTTCATCCTGGTTGGCTCGCAATGGATTGAGATGATTCCGCTCGCCGCTCTGGTCGGGGTGATGTTCATGGTCGTGATCGGGACGTTCGCTTGGAACAGTCTGCGCATCATGTCCAAAATTCCATGGACCGACGCTTTTGTGATCATCCTGGTGACCGCCGTGACGGTTTGGCAGGATCTGGCCGTGGCTGTCGTTGTTGGTGTCATCGTCAGCGCGCTCGCTTATGCTTGGAACAATGCGAAGCGCATTCACATCCTCCAGCGCGACTCGATCCGTACACCCGGCGCAACGGTCTATGAGATTGAAGGTCCGCTCTTCTTTGGCTCCACAGCTGGCTTTGCCGAGCTCTTCAATCCCGCTGAAGACCCGGACGTCGTCATCGTCGATTTCATGCGGTCGCGCGTGGTCGACCAGTCGGCGCTGCAAGCGATTGAAGATCTTGCCGCGAAGTATGAAGCCCAAGGCAAGACACTCAAACTTCGCCATCTGTCCAAAGACTGCCACACGCTGCTCAGCAAAGCCGGTCAGCTCATGGTCGATAGTATCGATGATCCAGATTATGAAATTGCGGCAGACTATAATGTGCGCACCGGGATATTTGGCGGCGGGCATTAGCCAGCTCTGGACCGGCGAGCGGTGCCGCGCTAACGCCAGTGCATGACAGATTCAGTTCTAACAAGATCCGATGGGGGTGTCGGCTATATCACCCTCAATCGCCCTGAAGCTCTGCACGCGCTTAATTTCGATATGTGTGAGAGCATCCTGGCCGCGCTGCGCGTCTGGGCCCTCGATCCGAACGTTCACATGGTCATGATTGATCATGCAGAAGGGAGCCGAGGCTTTTGTGCGGGCGGCGATATCGCCATGCTGCGCGAAAGCGGCCTGAGCGATGGAAAAGAGGCCCGCGCCTTCTTTGCCGAAGAGTATCGCATGAATGCGATGATCAAAGCGTTCCCCAAGCCTTACCTCGCAGTGATGGATGGCGTGACTATGGGCGGCGGTTTCGGTCTTTCTGTGCATGGCTCTCACCGGATCGCGACGGAACGCACGCTGTTTGCGATGCCGGAGACGGGAATAGGCCTGTTCCCAGATGTCGGGGGAGGGTGGTTTCTGCCACGGTTGCGGGGGGAGCTCGGAACCTGGCTCGCCTTGACCGGAGAGCGTTTAAAGGGTGCAGATGTTGCCGCCGCGCGGGTTGGGACACATTTCTTGCCTTCCGAACTGATCCCAAACCTGAAGGCCCAGATTGCAGAGGCGGACTTTTTAAGCGGCGCCGCAGAAATGCTTGGAGAAATCCTCTCTCGGCTAACGCACACGGTGCCAGTTGGAAGCTTTGAGGCTCATACGGCCACAATCGACACCTGTTTCGCATATGACCGCGCCGAAGACATCGTGGCCGCGCTGGAGCGTGATGGATCTGACTGGGCTTTAAAACAAGCCGAGACCATTCGTTCAAAATCGCCAGAGACGGTGAAGGTCGCGCTTCGACAAGTGCGCGATGGCGGTAATTGCGAAACCTTCGAAGAGAATATGCGGATGGAATACCGCATCGGATGGCGGAAAGTTCAATCGCCTGACTTTATCGAAGGCGTCAGAGCCGTGATCATAGATAAGGATCATGCTCCGAAATGGTCGCCGGACTCACTAGAGGGCGTGTCAGACGTGGATGTCGCGCGCTATTTTGAACCTTTGGGCGAGGATGAGCTTAGCTTTGACTGATTTACGCACGGACTTGGAAGCGTGGTGCCGATCCTATGTGACGGCATTTGAAAGCTATGACGCGGACGCGATCGCATCGCATCGCATTGGACCTTCCCAGCTTTGACCACGCAAGCGGGCAGGTCGTTTACATTCAAGTCTGCGGAGCATTTCGCAAAGAATACCGGGCTGCTCCTCGGCTTCTATAAAGCGCAAGCTGTCGAAAGCGTTGAGCGACGCGTCGTAGATCTTCTGCACATGAGTAAGGGGGCGGTCAGCATGACGGTTCGAGACCGAATGCTAGACGCTGACGGGAATGAGATTGCTGCATGGCAGGCAGCTTATGTGCTTCAACGGATTGATGGAGCTTGGAAAGCCGTCGCTGCAGTTGCAGACGGGGAAGTTGATGCTTGGGGTGCGCGCGGAACGCCATTAGGGGGCTAAACTAGTAAAAACGCGCCTATTTAGGGTAAAAAGTAACACTTTCGGCTGTTTTGTTAACCAAGATAGGTCGAAAACAAGATATGTTTAACGAAATATAAGGTTCGTCACTGTAAATCTACTCAAACTACAACAAAAGTTGAGTGGTGATGGTAATGACAATTTCTTATAACGCGGTTGATGCCGCGAGCGAGCCTGTGAGCGTCGCTGAATCTTTCGTAAAATCTCTTTCGCTTCTGGAGCAGGCTCATCGCCGTCTTCATGATGTCGTTAAAGACGACCTCGAGCGTGGCGGCGAACGTCACCTGACAGGTGTACAAGCGCTTCTTCTTTATGAGATTGGTGAGCATGAGACGCCAGCGTCTACGCTTCGCTCTCGCGGTGCATTCGCCGGAACAAGCTTGTCTTACAACGTCAAGAAGCTTCAAGAGGGCGGTTACCTGGTACAATCGCGTTCAGAGCGCGATAAGCGTACGGTTCGTCTTAAATTGACTGAGCGTGGTCATAAAGTTCGCCAACGCGTGGTTGATCTGTTCGATCGTCAGTCT
>JBCBGJ010000027.1:0-12317 GCA_038526925.1 Pseudomonadota bacterium | reverse complement strand
CTGCGCCGTCATAGAGCGGTTCAAACCCGTCGCCTTCTGCGCGCAGCTGAGACCCTGAAGCGCCTCGCTGAGGACGGATGGCTCCTCGGCATCGCAACAGGAAAGGCCCGGCGCGGAATTGAGGCCTTTTTTGAACAGCACGATCTTCGCGACCTGTTCGACACGACATGGTGCGCCGATGATGGCCCGGGCAAGCCGCATCCATTTATGTGCGAACAAGCCATGGCGGCGCTTGGCGCTGAGCCGGATCAGTCGCTGATCATTGGCGATGCGGTGCACGATATCCGCATGGGTTTAAATGCGGGCATTCACACAATGGGCGTCAGTTGGGGATTCGGCGAAGCTGAGGAGCTGCAAGGTGTTGGCGCACACGAAGTGCATCACGATTTCGCGGCACTGAACACCAGCTTAGATCAATTTGCGGAGCGTTTAACCTAATGGACAAGGTCAATCTGCCGAAACGGTTTTACAAAGACGCAGCTGTGGTCGGGGGCGAGGAAGGCTTCTCTGTTGAGCTCGATGGCCGTGCGATCAAGACACCTGCGAAATCGACTTTGACGCTAACGAGTGAAGCGCTGGCTCAGTCCTTTGCAGCGTAGTGGGCCGCCCAAGGCGAGACGCTCGACCTGCAGGGTATGACCCTCACGCGCCTTGCCAATGTCGCCCTCGATCGCACCCCAGATACACGCGCCGACTTAGCTGAGGAGCTTTCGCGATACGCGGGCACGGATGTCACGTGCTATTTGGCCGACTCTCCGGCGGCGCTGCGCGAGCGGCAAGAAGCGGCATGGCAGCCTTGGCGCGAGTGGGCGGGCAAAGAGCTGGGCGTTGTCCTGGTGCCCGTGGTTGGTCTGATGGCGAGCCCGCAGCCGCAAGCAAGCCTAGATGCAGTTCGGGATCATGCGCTTGGCTTGGATGATTTCCGACTAACAGCGCTGACCTGGGGATGTAGCCTCTTGGGATCTGCGGTCTTGGCACTGGCGGTTGAACGCGGCGCGCTGAATGCTCGCGAGGCCTTCGCCGCATCCTGCGTCGATGAGACCTGGCAAATCGAACAATGGGGCGAGGACGAAGAAGCCATGGCGGTTCGTACCGCGCGCGAAAAAGATGCCGCCGCCCTGCAGGTTTGGTTCGAGGCGCTGCCTTAGAACTCTCCTGCAAAGCGCTGTCATGCTTGACTAATTTGCCAATCTCGCGTCCTGTCGCTCTTGGAGGAGGACGTTATGCGACGCATCGGTATAGTAGTGCTGAGTGCCTTGAGCCTATCAGCTTGCGCGATTGGGAATATGGCCGCGGTCAATAAGAAAGAGACCATCGGATCGGGCTTCGGGGGCGGATCTGCCCCGGCAGGTGTCTTCATCGACGCAGAGCAACGCGCCGTGCTTTCGAACAAGCGCAGTGACCGCGATCTTCGCGTCGTTTGCGCAGAACCCGCGCCCGACGCCCTCTCCGCGATCGCAGCGCAAGCGGGTGTCAGCGTTTCCGACATTTCGAACGCCGTGTCTGCTGAAGGCGGCGTCTCTGAAGCTGCCGCGAATATTGGCCTGCGTACCCAGACCATCCAAACCCTCCGCGATGGATTCTATCGGGTGTGCGAGGCGTATATGAACGGGCTGTCGCAAGAGCAGTACTCGATCATGCTTCGCCGGTTTCAAACGAATATGATTGCACTGCTGGCGATCGAACAACTTACCGGCTCCGTCAAAGGCGGAGACGCGGTGGTCAGCGCATCTGCGGGCAGCGGGATGAATTATCGTGAGCAATATTTGCAGCGCGCCGCCATTGCTTCAGCAGAGCAAACCCGCCTCGGCAATGAGATCGCGTCCATCGACGAAGAAGTGATCGTGCTGGAAAACGTGCAGGATCAGTGTTTTGGATCTCCGGATGCGCCAGGCTGTTCAGGAAATGAGGTTGAACGTCGCGGCCGCGAAATCAGTGATCTTCGGTCTCGCAAACGGGCGCTCTCCAATGCGCAGGCTTCAGCCGCAGCGACGGAACAGACCAGCAATCGGCTTGCCGATACAGCGCCGTCCGCATCCGATTCAACGGCGGGTGGTGTCACCGGCTCTTGGCCCGCGACACCAGCCTATCCACCGTCTTATGCGGTGGCTGGAGCCGTTAGAGATATCACGATGGCTCTGGTTCAGAACGATTATGGCGTCCAGCTCTGCTTCGAACATTTGCGGCATGCCCCTGTGGGCGGTGAGACAGCCCTCTCAGCGCATTGCAACAATGTGATGGATGCCTACGTGACGCAGCTCGAGAACGCCAACGATATGCGCCTTGAGTATCAGCAGGCACGCGTTGAGCTGATGGAAAGCGTCGCCAATGGATTTGTCTCCATGGACGATGCTAACCGCCTTGCCGCTGGGTTCGACTTGAACAATATCGCTCCGGCGGCGGGAGCAAGATCATTGACGATTGAAGAACCGCCAATTGCGGCAGCGCCGCCGCCCCCGCCGACCCGGCAATAGAGCTTAGCGGATCACGGAACAGGCAACGCGTGGACCTGCGCCGCCAATCGGCTGGCTGATATGATCATCGCGATTGGCGTGAATGATCATGGCCGTACCGTCCTCGTCGGCGAGATCTGCGATCGTGATGTAGGGCGTGAACGCTTCGTAGCCGGCAGAGCCGTCAGCCGCGGCCCAAATGTTCGGAACATCGCCAATTTCCGGCCCGAGCGGATTGAGCAAGCCATGACCATTTGGGATCAAGCCCAAGTGTCCCCCGGACTTTTTGAAGACGCCGAGATCGCTGCAATCACCGACCTGGTGAAGGTGAAGTCCATGCCAACCTGGGGTCAAGCTGCCGGGTTCGAGGGTCACTTCGAGCATTGAACCGTGCGGCCCTTCGATGACGCTAAGCGCCCCGATCACGGCGCCTTCGCCATTAATGACCTCACCGCTCGCCTTAGGCATAGCATCCACAATGCTCGGGTCTGGGGCGTCGCTTGGGTCCCCGTGTGACATGTGGTCTTGAGCGTGGGCGCAGGCCGCCAAAGGCAGGCAGGCCGCGAGAAGGGCTTTACGGATCATCAGTCGGGCTCCATTTGCTAATCAGAAATGACTGTAGAGCGTTCGGTGGAGAAGTCAGCCTTGAAGGAAAAACTTGATCGCGCGGACAAAGTCCTGGTAGCGCTCGGACACTTTGAGAGCCGCTCTGCTGCGCAGGCAGCGATCGCGGCTGGAAAAGTCCGTGTGCGGGGCCGCGTGCTGGCCAAACCGTCTGAGAAAATCTCAGCGGACGCCGCCATCGAAGCTGAGGCTGAGCACCCTTGGGTCTCGCGCGCAGGCTTAAAACTGGCCCACGCGCTTCAGGCATTCGAAGTCGATCCTCAAGGTTTGCACTGTCTCGATATCGGCGCCTCAACCGGTGGGTTCACACAAGTATTGCTTGAGCATGGCGCAAACCATGTAGTCGCCGTTGATGTTGGCCGGGATCAGTTTCACGCCAATCTGAAGACCGATTCCCGGATTACGCTCTTGGAAGGCACCGACGCGCGGGCATTGACGCCGCTGCTTGTTCAATCTCCTCCGGCCTTGCTGGTCTGCGATGCGAGTTTCATCTCGCTGCATAAATTGCTGTCTGTGCCGCTCTCGCTCGCGGCAGAGCAAGCCAAGCTCATCGCGCTGTTCAAACCCCAATTTGAAGTCGGTCGAGAGAATGTCGGCAAAGGCGGGATTGTCTCTGATGCCGATGCCACGCATCGCGCTGAGACCGCGTTCATCGACTGGTTAGAGGAACAAGCCTGGACGGTTCGCGCCGCGACCGACAGTCCCATCAAAGGCGGTGATGGGAATGCGGAACGTCTGATTTTCGCTGAGAGACCTTAACCGGCCGGACCGCGCGGTGTTGGACCTGATTGGCGGCGGTTGAGGAAGGCCAAACGCTCAAACAGGGCCACGTCTTGCTCGTTCTTGAGCAGGGCGCCGTGCAGAGGCGGGGTCAGTTTCTCAGGATCCTGCTCGCGCAGAGTTTCCAGATCCACATCCTCATTCATGAGCAGTTTGAGCCAATCGAGAAGTTCAGATGTGGACGGCTTTTTTTTCATGCCTGGAACTTCGCGCATAGAGTAGAATGTGGTCAGGGCATCGGAAACGAGTTTCTCTTTAACGCCTGGATAGTGCACATCGACAATGTCTTTCATCGTCTGTTCGTCTGGGAACTTGATGAAGTGGAAGAAGCAACGGCGCAGGAATGCGTCTGGCAGCTCTTTTTCATTGTTTGAGGTAATGATGACGATTGGGCGCTGCTTCGCTTTCACGGTCTCATCTGTCTCGTAGACATAGAATTCCATGCGATCGAGCTCTTGGAGAAGATCGTTCGGGAATTCGATGTCAGCTTTGTCGATTTCGTCGATCAGTAGGATTGGACGCTTCTTGGCGGTGAAAGCTTCCCAGAGCTTACCCTTCTTGATGTAGTTTTTGACATCCTTGGCTCGCTCTTCGCCCATCTGGCCGTCGCGCAAGCGAGACACCGCATCATACTCATAAAGACCCTGGGCCGCTTTGGTGGTCGATTTAATGTGCCATTCGATCAGCTCACAGCCGAGCGCTTTTGCAACTTCGACAGCGAGGACGGTTTTGCCTGTACCAGGCTCGCCTTTGATCAGGAGCGGACGCTCCAATTGGATTGCGGCGTTGACGGCCACCCGTAGGTCTTCAGTTGCGACATAGTTTTCGGTGCCTTCAAAGCGCATGGGAGCCTCATCGTTTACGTTTACGCTAAGGATAAGGCCGAGCCCTGTAGAAGCAAGGACTAACGCTGGGGGAGGGGTGCGATTCGCGATTCGAGTATGGCGGCGGGGCATCGGTGATTTGTTAGAGCCCTGAATTCGCGATGGTTTCACTTTGGTATTACCAATCTGAAAGTCCGCGTTAACCATTCGCGCGTAAACCAGTTTACGACTGGGAGCGTTAGAAATGCCACTCAAACTGTCATTGAAGCCGAAAGAAGCGGTCGTCGTGAATGGCGCCGTGCTGCGCAATGGCGACCGCAGAGGCACTATTCTCCTGCAAAACCACGCGCGTGTGCTGCGCCAGAAAGACGTGCTCCAACCTGAGGCCACTGAGAGCCCTGTGGAGCATCTGTATTTCGCAGTCATGCAAATGTATCTCACGGGGCAAACAGAAGGGCAGCTATACGACCAAACCGTCACCGCCATCGCCGCCGCGATGGAGGATGCAAAGGATGATACGCAACGAGACTTGCTCATCCAAATATCGACGGCATCGGCAGCTGCTCAAACGTACCAGGCTCTGTCCCATTGTCGCAAACTGATGAAAGCGGCGGGGGCGGAGAATGGCTGATCGGTCAAGCATGATAGAACGCCCTGAACCTTCTCCCATTGTCTCTCTTGATGAAGGCATTGCCTTGATTGAATCTGGCGATGCGCCGGATGATATCTGTGTCGATATCGGCTCCAACACACTGTTGAGGGCGGACGGTGTCCACGGATTGGCTGGCTTGCTTCAAAGATTGCGCGGTCATCGAATGATCCTTTCTTTATCGTCTGGGGAGATCGCGCCGAGCGTTGTGCCTATGCGTTCTGGCAAACCCGACATGCATCCGGATGTGGCCGCAATCCTCGACGCCCTGAAAGATCAAGGCTAGAGGCCTCCTCTAACTTGATTGAGGGAGCCGATAATGTCCGGCGAGTTCATTTCCATTTTTACAGCGTCCTTTGTGACGTTCTTTGTGTTGATCGACGCCTTGGGTGTTGCACCCGTGTTTGCGTCGCTAACGGTTCGCGGTCCCGCGAGCTATCGCCGATCAATGGCGGTGCGATCGGTCTTGGTTGGAACCTTGATTATTTTTGGGTTCGCCTTTTTCGGCGCCTGGCTTTTGGAGAAGCTTCACATCACGATTGATGCCTTCCGCGCCGCTGGCGGCATCTTGCTGTTTATCATTGCGCTCGACATGGTCTTTGAGAAGCGAACAGAGCGGCGCGAAAACCGTGCAGAATCGGTCCTCGCAGATCATGAGGAAACAGACGAAGAACTGGACGATGTCTCGGTGTTTCCACTCGGTATTCCGATGCTTGCAGGGCCCGGATCGATCGCCACAGCGATGCTTTACATGTCCCAGCATGATGATTGGATCGGCAAAGGCGCCGTCCTCAGCGCGATCGGCGCGAACATGTTGATCTGTTTGCTTATCTTCCTGGCGGCTGGACCATTGGTGAAAGCGATGGGGGAGAGCATCGCTGGCGCGATCACGCGAATCTTTGGCGTCATCCTAGCCGCGCTGTCGGTACAGCTTCTGATCGATGGAATTAAAGGCGCATTCGGGATCTAAGACCGAAACCGAATGGTCTCCGCTTGGGTGAGGGCAGATAAAGTCGTCCAAACCAGCGCCATTCCCAGCGCCATCAGACCCATGACCTGGAGCACAAGCCCGTAGCTCCATTTAACTCCGATTTGAGCGAGCCCCAGGACGTCTGGGCCAAGCTCTCGCGCTAAAGCAACAGAGCGGTGTCCGCCCGATTCAGATAAGAGCCGCGCACGGCGCATATCTTCGGGTGTGCGCGCTTGCTCAACGAGCCTGATCGCCCCCGATGAGCTCGTTAGCTCTGCGATACGGGCTACGATTTCCATATCGCTTGCCAGACGTTCGCGCGCGGCGGGTTGCAGCGCTGTCTCGTAGGCTTTCAACACTTCGACCGTTCTCGCTTCTGTCGTCATCACGGGTTCAAACGCAGTGACGAGTTCGGCGCGCAGCACATCTTCGGGCAAGGCATCTTCAACACGGCTGCTCAGATAGCGAACAAATCGATCATTCAGCCTGCCGGCCCGATGCGCCCCCCTTAAAATCGAGGCAGCTTCAAACACAGCCTGTGATTCAGGGCTCGGATCGTCCTGCGTCATTAATCCGAGCGCGCGTAGTCGCAATTGAAGGCTATCGACCTGTTCCTGTGCCAGCCAGCGCTGAGAACGGCGAGTGAGGTCAGCAGGATCGCCGAGCAAGAAGAACGACCCTTGCTGCGCGAACGGCTCGTCCATGGGCGAGAGTTGCACTGCGTTGCCCGTCGCACGGGGCGTGTCTGCTTGCGGCTCGGGTGTATCCTCAGCGTCCGCATCGGTTTCGCCATCGTCTGCCGGTGTAAGGTCTGGTGTCGGCGGCGGGGCCGTAGAACGTTGGTAGCTCGCGCGCAATTCTTCCGGCAAGAATAGAAGCGCAGCGCGGGCGAGGCGTTGATCGCGGCTGCCAGAGCTTTCTGCATCAGCGGCCGCAAGGACGGCCGCCGAATCTTGTTTGTTCAACATTAGCGGCGCTGCGAGCAGGTACCCGCGCGCGGCTGAGAAATCCCGCTCGTCTAACGTCGCTTCGATGCGTTCCGCCCAAGCCCGACGCTCTGTCCCATTCGGCACGACGAGGGTTCGAAACTCATCGTCGATTTCCTGGCGCGTTTCGGACAGTGCTTCGAGGCTCAATGAGTCGGTTGCAATGTCAGATGTATAGGCTGCCGTGATAATCTGTGATGCGAAGATAGGCATTAAGAGCATCAGGCTATTGAACAGCAGAGACTGCCGCCATGTAGACGGTCGTTCGAATTCTCGTTGCCGCCAACGGGAGGTCATATATTCGGCTCTGTCCTGTTTTCTGTCTACGCAGACTGCCCTTCTCTTTAGCGCACGAAGGGGGGGCAGAGATCAAGTCTTCGTTACGTGATAAACTGCAAAAGCCCCTTATAAGCCTACCCAGCGCCACATTTCGACGTACGTCCCGGATCAGATGGTCTGATTATTGCGATTGCGTATCTAACGCGTCCGCAGTATAGGGCGCGCAAACTCGGTAGAGGATTTGATTCCATGGCTGACATTGATCTCAACGGTTATACGCCGACTGACAAAGAAGACTTTATGAACGCCAAGCAGAAAGCTTACTTCCGCAGAAAGCTTGAAGATTGGAAAGATGAGATTTTGGATGGAGCGAAAGTGACCATCGGAAACCTACGTGCAGAATCTTCAAATCATCCCGATCTTGTCGATCGCGCATCCGCTGAAAGTGACAAAGCGCTTGAGCTTCGGACACGTGATCGTCAGCGCAAACTCATTTCCAAGATTGATGCAGCCATTCGCCGGATCGATGATGGTACTTACGGCTATTGCGATGATACAGGCGAGCCGATCGGTTTGCGCCGTTTGGAAGCACGGCCGACGGCGACCCTCAGCCTTGAGGCGCAAGAGCGTCATGAGCGCAACGAACGCGTCGTCCGCGACGATTAGACGACCGATTCTCGTCAGACAGACTCGAAAATCCTAACGCTTCATTAACCGTGTTAACGCATTGATAAGCTTTCCTTGGTGACAGGTGCAGAATGCGAGACGGTCCCGCCAACCCGAAGACACTCGATCGACAGGGCTCTGTAGATGAGGGTTCGGCTGCGGAAACGGCTGAAGAAGATCACGTCTTTCCGACCGCACGCGGCGTCCTGTCTGCAGCAGAAATAGAAGCGTTGCTTCGCCCGGAAACCCTCAAAAACAAAGATCTTCCGGACCCGCCAGCCCCAGAGTCTGTTGCGCCTAAGGAAACGCCGATTTTCGACGATGTTCCGGTGCAAATCGATCCAGTGGCAAGCGAACATTACCGCGTTCTCGGCGCACGAATGTCGCGCGCCCTTGCCATCGGCACAGGATTAAAAGCCGCCGTGATGCTCAGCGATGCAGCTTCGATTGCGCGCACCGATTTAGCCGGTCTCTTACATGGTAAGTCGAGCGCAATTGCGTGCCTCGGACCATCGGAGAACGACATCCATGCCCTGGTATGTTTGCCGCCAACCCTGTCAGACGCGATCATCGCTAAAGCTTGCGGCGCACGGGGCTCAACCGGACGGATTGGCGATGGTTGGACCTTAAGCGCGATTGATTGCGCGCTCCTTGAGCAGCTATTGGCGCCGCTCGGCGAAACCGTCGGTGATGGATTGGATCTGCAATCGATTGAAACGGATATTCCTTACGTCTGCAGTCTTTTATCTTCAACCGAGGTCTCAATTGGCGATTTCGCCGTTGAGGCGCCAGGGCTGCATTCAGAGCTCGCTGTGATCCAATCTCGTTTGCCAACCGAGGCTAAAGCGCAAGGCATTTCGTCCACATCGTCCGTGCCCGTCACCGCCGTGCTTACAGCGCGCCTTGCAAGCCTGACTGTGCCGCTGAGCCGGATCACTGAATTGAAGGCTGGGGCGACACTCCTGCTCGGACTGCCCGCCGATCAGCCCGTGGAGCTTTTATCAGGTGGCCGCGATGGCCAACTGGCGTTTGAAGGCCGCATGGGCCGCAAGAGCAACAAGGTTGCGGTGAAGATCACCAAACGCGCCCGGGCCCTCAACGACTAAGTCGCGAGCGCCCGGCTACGCCTACCGATCAGCCCACATTTCCATGCTTCGCGATATGATCGTCGACGGCTTTTATTGCGTCGTCTGCCTTGTTGCCAGGGCTTCGTAACTCAGCCTCACGCTGCGCCCAGAGCCGCTTTTGGTAATTGGTTGAGATGATATCCGTAATGATCAAGACACCCACGACGAGATAGAAGCTGGACTTACTCATCGCATCGATCGGGAAGCCGAACAGTTTCAGGTGGGCTAAGTGCGCCCCTTCGGTGACCAACAGGACGCCGACCAGGAACAGAATGAACAGGCCGAGCACTTCATACATCCGGTTCCGCTTAAGGAAGTCAGCGACATAATCGGCGAGCAAGATCATCACAATGCCTGAAGACAAGATGGCGATGGCCATAATCCAAACCTGATAGTCTTTTCCAGGTTCGCACCCGACCGCACCTACAATCGGCGTCGCGATCAGATCTGCCTTACACTGAACAACCGTTCCGGTGAACGTGCTGATGACCTCGCCGGATGCGTTGACGACATTCGCGACTTCGACATTCGCGATCGCCATCGCAGACAGAATTGAATCGAACGAGAAGACCAGGTTCATTGCCACGATCATGACAATCGCCTGCATGACAGATTTGCTCTTAGACCCTTCCGTATGCTCGATATGATCAACGGCGAGCAGGTGGTGGATCTCTTTGATCGCGGTGTAGATGATGAAGCCGCCACCCGCCAAAGTGACCAGGGCCTGCATCGTGAACTCACCTTCGATGAAGCCTTTCGCGCCGATCTCGAACAGAGGCTCAGCCAGCAGCGCGAACACATTCACGATAATGATCAGCAGTACGATCCGCAGGACCACCGCCATTCCAATGCCCCAACGCCTCACCATGGAGGCCTTTTCCGGGCCAACGCGCTGCGATTCAATTGAGATATAAAGCAAATTGTCGAAGCCGAGCACGGCTTGCAACAAGAGCAACATGAGCAGCGTGAACAGACCGCTGACGGAAAACACTTCGGCTACTAACTCGCCCATCGTGAACCCCTTTGGATGGTTATCAGATGGGCGAGAGCTTAGACTGAGTCAGGTGATTTGAAAGGCCCGCTAGAGCGACTTCACAATATCTTCCACCATCTTCTTCGCGTCGGATAGCAGCATCATCGTGTTGTCGCGGAAAAACAGCTCATTCTGGATGCCGGCGTAACCAGATCCCATCGAGCGTTTGATGAACAAAACCGTGCCTGCGTTTTCAACATCGAGGACTGGCATGCCATAGATCGGCGATGTCTTATCCGTCTTTGCGGCAGGATTGGTGACATCGTTCGCGCCGATAACGAAGGCAACTTCTGAATTCCGGAAATCTGAGTTGATGTCTTCCAGCTCAAACACTTCATCGTAAGGCACTTGGGCTTCGGCCAGAAGGACGTTCATATGCCCCGGCATACGGCCCGCGACGGGGTGGATCGCGTAAGACACGTCGACACCTTCTTCCTTCAGCTTATCGCACATTTCTTTCAAGGCGTGCTGAGCCTGCGCCACCGCCATGCCGTAGCCTGGAACGATGATCACTTTCGAGGCGTTCTTCATGATGAAGGCCGCATCTTCCGCAGAGCCGCGTTTGAACGGACGCTCTTCTTGGCTACCAGCAGCGGCAGCAGCGTCGTCGCCGCCAAACCCGCCCAGGATGACCGAGATAAAGCTCCGATTCATGCCCTTACACATGATGTAAGACAGGATGGCACCTGATGACCCGACCAGCGCGCCGGTAATGATCAGAGCGAAATTTCCGAGCGTGAAGCCAAGCGCCGCCGCAGCCCAACCTGAGTAAGAGTTGAGCATAGAGACAACGACCGGCATGTCGGCGCCGCCAATCGGGATGATCAGTGTAATGCCGAGCACAAGAGCAAGGATTGTGAGGCCCCAGAAGGCCCAGGTGGCACTGCCGCCGCTCATCACAAGCGCGACGATCAGGCCAATAATGCCCGCACCGATAAGGATGTTTAGGATGTGTCGAGCCGGGAGCAGGATCGGCGCTCCAGACATATTCCCATTCAGTTTCGCAAACGCGATGACCGATCCGGTAAAAGTCAGGGCCCCGATGGCAGACCCCAGCGCGAGTTCGATCAAAGACGCTGTGGCGAGGCTGCCTACGCTGCCAATGCCGAAGCTGACCGGTGCGTAGAGCGCAGCGGCGGCCACGAGTACGGCGGCCAGACCGACCAAAGAGTGGAACGCGGCCACAAGCTGCGGCATGTCCGTCATAGGGATCTTACGCGCGATATAAGCGCCGATCCCGCCGCCAACGAGTGCGCCAGCCGCTAAGATGCCCCATGTGGTCGCGTCGAGCGCGTTCCAGAAAAGGGCGATCGTCGTGCCGACCGCGATGGTCATGCCGATCATGCCATTGCGGTTCCCCGCACGGCTGGTGGCTGGGCTAGACAGGCCGCGAAGCGCTAGGATGAAGAGGATACCCGATGCGAGATAGAGCAGGGGCGCCCAGGTTGATTGAAACTGTTCCATTATTCGTTACCTCGCTCGAGCGTCTCTTCCGCCGGAAAGTCAATCTGCACGTCGGCGTACTCGGGATAAATTTCGTTGAAATAGTTGGCATGCGCCTCACCGTTCAAACGGACGATGTACCACTCTTTTGCATCATAGATGGCTAAAGTGTCAGATCTGGTTCGAGAGACTTGCGTTGGATTCTCGATGGAACCCAGAACCACCTCAGTGGGTACACGCTTATAGTATTTTCCGTCTGCGACTTCTGTGACGTTATACGCGTTTAGATCGAATGTAATTGACTCAAACGGATACTCCGAAATGGTTTCTTCCCAGCTCGTCTGTGCCTGCTCCTTGAGAGCCTCGATCGTCACGTTTGGAGTTTCAGTGATCTTTGCGAGCAGTTTGGGGGGCATGAAGTCGATTGTGTCCGCCATATTACCGGATGCGAACAACGCTTCAAAAGACTGTACTTGATCAGCG
>JBCBGJ010000026.1:0-12591 GCA_038526925.1 Pseudomonadota bacterium | reverse complement strand
TCTTTCGACTCGGTGCCCGACAATTGCAAACGCATGCTCCGGACATAGCCATCAAGACTATGAGAGCTGTCCATTGTGATAGCGATGGTCAGGTCATCATCTTGATGGTCTTGAACCTCGATGATGGCGCCGTCGCCAATTTCTGAAATCAGCTCATCGGTGTCCGTATCGTAGAGGCCGATGAAGAACTCATCATACGTGCTACCAGTGGTGTAGTCGCCACTCCCATACCCAGCGATTTGATGAGTATATGTCCGTGTTGGCGGCACCCCTGCCACACTCTGAAAGAAATCGCCTGCGTCGACCATTCCGTTATAGGAAACCATGGCCAAGCGCGTTTTCTCGATCACATCCGGCGGCGCGTCGATCGGCAATAGAATGTTCACAGCGTCTTGCGCAGCGAGTTTTAGGTTGGACAGCCGGTTAGAGCTGTTCATCGACCCTGAAACGTCAAACATAAAGGCGACATCAATTTTATCGATGCCGTATTCAGACCCCGACTCGATGGTGAATGGCATACTGTCTTGACCAACCACTTTCATAAGTGACGTGGTTTGCCGGCAGCGCATCTGCGCATCGATTTCTTCATTGGTTGTCGAAACGGTCACGTTCGCGGGATTACAGGCCAAACCGGAGAGGTTGTTCAATTGCGCGTCCATGTATTGTTGGACGGCGATCTTTACCTCATTGTCTGAGGCCCCCGTTTGCTTGACCCGTGCCGCGGCGAGGACAGCTGAATCCATGATCAGCTGGGCTTTCGCCTTACGTTTTACGGTTTGTTGGAAATCTATCGCAAAGCCTGCGACCGCGACTAACGGGATAAGGACCAATCCGAAAAGGATTGCGACTTGCCCGCCCTCATTCTTGAAAAGCTCAGTGTGTCTCATTTTTTTTAAACGCTTCTGCGTCCTAACGCCCAATTTATGAGACACAGGGATAACGAACCTTGATTTAGGTCCGATTAGGTTTTGATCGTGGATTATCGCCCCGTTGCAGAGGTTTTGTTTACCATGTCTGCGGGTTCGGACTGGAACGTAAAAGCGAGTCGTGTTTTTCAGGGGACATGCAACAGTATCTGAACCTACTTCAAGACATTCTCGAAAATGGCGTTGAGCGCGGTGACCGGACCGGGACCGGGACGTTCGGCGTTTTCGGACGACAATTGAGATTCGATTTGTCGGAGTCTTTTCCGATGGTCACGACAAAGAAACTGCATCTGCGATCGATCATCGTGGAGCTGCTTTGGTTTCTGCGCGGGGATACAAATGTCCGCTGGCTGCAGGACCGCAAGGTGTCGATCTGGAATGAGTGGGCTGATGAGAATGGCGATCTCGGGCCTGTTTACGGAAAACAATGGCGCAGCTGGGCCGCCCCGGACGGCCGTGTGATCGATCAAATCCAATGGGTGCTCGACGAGATCCGGACTAATCCGAATTCGCGGCGGATGGTTGTTTCAGCCTGGAACCCTGCGGATGTTCCGTCTATGGCGCTGCCGCCATGTCATTGCTTGTTCCAATTCAATGTCATGGATGGGCGTCTGAACTGCCAACTATATCAGCGCTCTGCGGATGTGTTCCTGGGCGTGCCGTTTAATATCGCGTCCTATGCTTTGCTGACCTTGATGATGGCGCGCGCGACCGGTCTGAAGCCGGGTGAGTTCGTGCATACGTTTGGAGATGCTCATCTCTATTCGAATCACATAGAACAAGCGCAGCTACAGCTTACGCGAGAGCCATATCCAGAGCCAAAAATGATCCTCAACCCCGACAAAACAGACCTGTTTGGCTGGGAATATGAAGATTTCACATTGGTGGATTATCAATCGCATCCACACATCAAGGCGCCCGTCGCCGTTTAGCACCCGATTGCCCATGGCCTCCCCGATAGACCTTTGCTAGAAGGTTAACAAAGGGGAGACGGACATGTCGAACACGACCTTTGAAACCTTTTTGGTCTCAGGATTGCTCATTCTCATCATCGCCATTGGCTATTTGGCCTGGTCGGCGTGGAGATGGGTGGACCGCGAGCGTGACATGGAGAAGCGCTCGTTAGATGGCATTCGCCATGAGATGCGCCTGAACCTGAAACGATTGCTAGATGAACTTCGCGGCGTTTCCGACGGGACCCTGCAAAGTGAGATCGACATCATTCCTATCGTGCACCCTCAACTCGATGCGCTCCTTACCCGTCCGAATGAAGCAGATCGCCGCGGACTGACGATTATCCGCGGGAATTACAATGAACTGAGCGCCCACAAGCAGTCTTTGCGGAGTGCATTGGCAGGGGCAGGGAGCGTTGACCTTTCCGCTAATCGCGCCGTGAGAGCGCTGATCGGATCAATCGCAACACTCTATTTGTGGGAAGAACATAAAGGCAGCTCGCCAGAGCGCGCTCGCTCGACGCGAACGTGGGATGTTCGCGATTGGATGAAAGCGACACCTTTTGAGGCGCACGCCCTGCCGGGGCTACACTTACGCGACGAGGTCGTCGCCTACTTGCGCGCCGAGGGCATGACATTGACCCCGAAACCTCTGACCCATACCGCGCATGAATTCTATTCGATGCAGTATGATCGAAAAGCAGATCCAAACGCGCCTTTCTGGAAACGCAAACCGAAGAAACCGGCGGCTGACGAAACAGAAGAGCCGGTAGCCGAAACGGCCGGTGAGCAAGTTGAAGCGACAGTGGAGCCTACGGCAGAGCCTGAACCGGTGCAGGACGCGCCTATGGAGCAGGCGGAGACGCCTCAAGCGGAGGCAGCAGAAGCTAATCCGCAGATCGGCGAAACGGACACCATTGAACCGACACCCGAAGCGATGTCAGAAACAAAACCTCCCAGCCCAGGCTCTGTTCACTAAGTAAATGAATTTAAAGCAGTTTATTCGCACCATCCCTGACCATCCTAAGCCAGGGATCATGTTTCGCGACGTGACGACGCTGATGGCGGATGCGTCTGCGTTCCGTCAGGCCGTACAGGATATGGCAGATCGGTTTCGCGACCAGAAGATTGACCAGGTCGCAGGGATCGACGCACGCGGTTTCATTTTGGGCGGCGCTTTGGCGGTGGAGCTTGGCGCTGGGTTCACTGCGCTGCGAAAGCCGGGAAAGCTCCCGTGGACGACGTTTAGCGAGACCTACGAGCTCGAATACGGCACTGACGAGTTGCATATGCACACGGATGCGCTGAATGCCGGCGATAAGGTCGTGCTCGTCGATGATCTTATCGCGACAGGCGGCACCGCGGAAGCGGGCCTGAAGCTGCTTAGAGCAGCGGAAGCAGACATTGTCGGCGCAACTTTTTTGGTCAATCTCCCGGAACTCGGGGGCGCCGCGCGACTGCGCGAGCATGGAATTTTGGTACACGCTCTCATCGAATTTGCGGGGCACTGAACATAGGAGACTCAAAGATGAGCCTGAAGATTTGGACCACGAGCCTGGTTTTAGCCGCAGGAATTGCTAGCTGCGCTCCTGCTGAAGCCCCTCCTGAACCAACTTCTGCTACCGATGGCGCAGTTTCAGCGAACACCAGCAATGACGCCTATCTGGCCTATGCAAACGATGCGTTCACCTTGCCGGGTGCCAGCGAAGCGGACTTGTCTGGTCTCGTCGCAAGTCTTCCGTCTTATGCAAGCCTGACTTGGGACGCGAAAACGTTTGAAGCGGCCTCCGGGGCGACTGTATTTGAAGGTCTGAAGCTTGGGTTTGGCGGGGAAGAAAAGTTCGGGATTGAATTCGAAACGGCGAAGCTCTGGGGTTACGAAGATGAGCTTCTCTTGTCGCGTATGGCAGGCGATCGACTGTCTGAAACCGGGGCTCTCTTCACCCGATTGGAAGGCACGAATGTCTCCTATTTTGGGGTTGTTCCGGTCCTAAACTCTATTTTCGAGGAGACACTCGAACAATTAGATGCGGAGCTACCTGAAGGATTTGAGTTCGGGTTTGACCGGTTCGACAGCAATACTGAGCGATTTGTGATGTCTGGGGTCTCCTTGCGCCCGTGGGAATTAGCGCTTTTGCCGCCCGAGAAAATTACCGATCTCGACGAGGACATTCCCGCCGAGGTGATTGAGGTAGTCCATGGTGGACAGCGCTTGATCGCAGTTTCGCGGTCTCTGGCCATTGAAAAGAGTGTTTCGCTCGACACGAACTTTACGTTCGAAATGCGCCAGCCTGGCGCGGAGACCAATGTTTCTGTCTCGATTGAGCTTGCTGCCGCCGAAGGCATGCAAGGCTTTAATATCGGGAAAAATATTGCCCGCGGATATAGCGGGTCGCAAACAAACATCTACTCAGATCAGCTTGTGCCGGGCGAGGTTGTAACGTTCTCTGGGTTCCCCGCTGGCTTCACCCTGGCGCAGCAGGAGAGCTATGAGGCCTCAGAGCTACGAAACATGAAGCTGGACAAGCTTATGGGCTTCCTTGCGCGGTCTGAATTGCCAATGATGGACGAGCGAGATTTGTTAAGCCTCGGAACGTTCAAGGTCACAAATTATGTCTCACAGCTGAACGACAAAACCATTCTCACGGCCGAGCGCGGCTTCTTCAACGGCGAGAATTTCGAATGGATCATCCCAAGTGATCTGAGCTTCGGCCTGTCAGGTGCGCAGCTGAACACAGGTGAGCTCGGCGAGTTCTTCTTCGTTTTCTTCGATACCTTCATGGCCGGGATGGATGCGGATGACCTACCAGAGTCTGAGCGTGAACAGATGGAGCTGGTGCGCGAGGGTGTCGAAAAAGCGATGGAACTTCTTCCGGAGCATGGCTTAGACACGATGCCATTCGATATGTCGTTATCCGCAAAATGGGGCGCTGATACTGGTCTAACCGATTTCGCGTTTGAGTGGGATGCAGAAGGGTTCGGGCGAACAGAGCTGACAGCCGGTATTTCATTACCGACTTATGAGGCGCTGCAGGCCGCTTTTGACTCTGAAGATCGCGAAGAAGCGTTCGAAACCGCGTTCCAGGAGGCGTTCTCGTTCCGCGGTGCCCGGTGGTTCGAACAAGATGATGGCGTCTACGATAAGCTGTTCGGTTTCGCGCATGCTTTGGGCAAAGAATATCCAAATGAGGGCTGGGGCGCGATGCTCGGCAGTATGGAGCCCACGCAGATGCGCGCTTATCTCGGTACGATGGCCCGAATGGGGAAAGCCAGTGCTGGGGCGGAATTCCCGCCAGCTGCTGAGTGGATTGAGTCTGTGGCAGCGTACTTGGAATACGGTGGCTCACTTGAGATCGCATCGAACCCGCCGATCCCAATCGATGAGGAATTGATCGATAGTTATGAGGACGATCCGGAGCCGGAAGAGATCGTAGAAATCTTCGGGTTAACGGTTACCCACACAAAATAGGCATCTTCGTGCTTGACCCAGCGCCCCGCGCACATCAAATCTCACGCCAAGAGAATTGCGGAGACTGCATGACACGCCTTGATGACGATAACGAAGCGAAACCGATGAGCGAGCCGAACGCGTTTCTTGAAGAAGCGCTGTTCAACGCTCGTACCATCATGCTGACCGGTGGCGTCGATGATAAACTCGCGCGCCGTGTCTGCGAGCGCCTGCTGGCGCTTGCATCAGATAGTTCTGACCCGATCCTGCTGGTGATTTCATCGCCAGGCGGACACGTCGAATCTGGTGACATGATCCACGACATGATCAAGTTTGTGGGCGCGCCGGTTAAAGTATTGGGCTCAGGTTGGGTCGCAAGTGCTGGAGCGCTAATCTATTCGGCGGCGAAGAAAGAAAACCGTTTCGCATTGCCGAACACACGCTTCCTCCTTCACGAGCCACGCGGCGGTGTTGGCGGGCAAGCCTCTGATGTTGAAATCCAAGTCCGTGAGATCGTTCGGATGCGTGAGCGCCTGAACAAAATCTTCGCCGAAGCAACTGGGCAGCCGCTCAAAAAGATCGTTGAAGATACTGATCGCGACCACTGGATGAGTGCCGAAGAAGCCGTGAAATACGGGCTCGTCAGCAAAATCGTTTCACATCATAGCGACATTAAATAGAAAAAATTGCTTGGTGATTTGCAAGCCGTAAAGGAATTGCGGGCACTTTCTCATACTCAGTAGTAGAGTATGAGGGACGCAATATGCCTGTTTGTCTGGGCGAATTTGTCGAAACCGCGAAACCGATATCCGCGACGACGCCTCTCTCACGAGTCGTGGAGCTGTTCCAAAACGACCCGGGTGCAAACTATTACATCCTTGTGCGGGACAAACGTCCTGCTGGCTTGATTAGTCGAACAATCGCGTTCGAATTTGCTGTCAGTGCTGGCGCGGATCATCAGGCAAACCTAGCGATTGGCGACCTGGTTTCAGCGCGCGCCTTGATCTTGAAATCCAGCACGACTGTCCGCGACTTCATCGCGAAGGTTGGATCGAAAATCGATGATGTGATGTCGCGTGGATGCATTGTCGTGGAAGATCGGCGCTTTAAAGGCGTGCTCAGCCCGGCAAAGTTTCGCAATGCGCTTATGTCGGCCTTCGCGACCGAACCGCGTGAGACGCCGGCTGCGACCCCGAGCCGCCCAGAATCTCGCGAGCCCGCAACACCGTTGCTTGGAACCCTCGCGCACGAAATTCGAACGCCTTTGACGGCCATTATGGGCCTTTCGGACATGCTCGCGTCTCGTATCAAAGACGATTACGAGAAGGACATCGCCCAGACCATCGTGCGGTCAAGCGAAACGCTGGATCGCATTCTGACCGACACACTGGACTTTGCCCGCCTCGAAGCCGGAAAACTATCCGTTCGCGCGGAGGCTACCGATCTCGGAGAAATCGCGACAGATCTGCGCCGCCTTTGGGGAAATGAGGCGTCTCGCCGGGGCTTAAGCCTTCGCGTGGGTGTTATTCCTGACGGGCCAGGGCATGTCATCGCGGATCATGGCCGTATTCGTCAGATCGCGAACAATCTCGTTTCCAATGCGCTCAAGTTTACCCGCGAAGGCCAAGTCGAGGTTACATTGTCGACTCAACCTGTCGGGCAGACATTGATGCTAACTCTCTCAGTGGCGGACACGGGGCGCGGCCTCTCAGCAGAGCAGCGAGATCGGTTCATGCAAGTCTTTGAAAAAGGACCAGAGATCGATGGCGTGAAAGGATGGGGCCTCGGCCTGACCATTTCGCGTGCGCTCGCCAAGGCCCTTGGCGGCGGGCTTTCGCACGCAGACAACCCAAATGGCGGCAGTGTCTTTACGCTGAACGTACCGGTTGAGCGCGCGACAACCAAAGAGACAGGGAACTGGCTCAACAAATCTGCGCCGCGCAAAGGCAAGTTTGAGCTTGGTGACATTCTCCTGGTTGAAGATCACGAAGCTTCGGCAATGGTTGTGATCAATGCGCTGGAGCATGCCGGGTGGACGGTCCACCACGCGGGCACATTGCACATGGCGGAATCTTATCTGTCGCTCAAACAGTTTCAGGCCATCCTGACGGATCTACATCTACCTGATGGCTCAGCGATGGGTTTAATCGACAAGGTTCGGCGTCGCGGAGGTCTCAATGGATCCGCTCCGATTATCGCGCTCACGGCGGATATTGCAGATCAACGTCGCCAGGATTGCATTGCGATGGGCGCTGACCGCGCTTTGAAAAAGCCAATTGCGGGTCCTGAACTCGTCGCTACCATCGCGGATGCCTTAATGTCCCGCGCGGCAGGGCATGTTTCGGCAGTCGAATTGCGCGGCCGCCTCGCCGGTTAAACGTCGGCACCTCCCGTTTGAAATGACCTTCGGGCAAGACTTGCTTTGCGAGCCTGAATGCGCGATCTCACCTGCAGATAATCAGACAGGTTCGGGAGACGCGTGATGCGCGAAGTGACTCATTTCATCGGTGGCCAGCAGGTGGCTGGGACATCGGGCCGGTTCAGCGACATTTACGATCCGAATGTGGGCGAGGTTCAGGCGCGCGTGGCGCTGGCAACGGATGCAGAGGTCGCGGCGGCTGTAGAGAATGCCAAAGCGGCGCTGCCCGTTTGGGCCGCAACTAACCCACAGCGCCGCGCGCGCGTGATGTTTGAGTTTAAACGCTTGCTCGAAGCCAATATGGACGAGCTGGCGGAGCTCCTCTCTTCAGAGCACGGCAAAGTCGTCGCAGACTCGAGAGGCGACGTACAACGCGGCATCGACGTGGTTGAGTTTGCATGTGGGATTCCGCACCTACAGAAAGGCGAGTATACCGAAGGCGCTGGCCCGGGCATTGATGTCTACTCCATGCGTCAGCCGCTGGGCGTTGTCGCGGGCATTACCCCATTCAACTTCCCGGCGATGATCCCATGCTGGATGTTCGCGGTCGCGATCGCGTGCGGGAACACATTTATTCTCAAGCCATCTGAGAAAGACCCCAGCGTCCCGCTGCGTATGGTGGAGCTCTTCATGGAAGCTGGTGCCCCGGCGGGCGTCCTCAATATGGTGAATGGCGACAAGACGGCGGTCGACGCCATCCTGACCCATCCCGATATCAAAGCGGTTAGCTTCGTTGGGTCTTCTGACATTGCCCAATATGTTTATGCGACGGGCACAGCGCATGGAAAGCGCGTGCAGGCTATGGGCGGGGCCAAGAACCACGGCATCATCTTGCCAGACGCGAATATGGACCAGGCTGTGAAAGACATTGTTGGCGCGGCTTATGGTTCAGCCGGCGAGCGCTGTATGGCGCTTCCTGTGGCGGTCACTGTCGGCCAGAAAACGGGTGATGAATTTGTTGAGCGCATGCTGGACGCAGCTCAGGGACTTAAAGTCGGCGTCTCCACCGACGCGGACGCGCATTATGGACCTGTCGTGTCAGCGGCGCACAAGGCCAAAGTCGAATCCTATATCCAGATGGGCGTCGATGAAGGCGCGGACCTGAAACTCGATGGCCGCGGGCACACGCTGCAAGGCCATGAGAATGGCTATTTCATCGGGCCGTCTCTGTTCGACAATGTGAAGCCAGGCATGCAGTCTTATGAAGAAGAGATTTTCGGTCCGGTGCTTCAAGTGGTGCGGGCTGAAACGCTGGAGGAGGCTGCGGCTCTGCCGAGCAATCACCAATATGGCAACGGCGTTGCCATCTTCACCTCAAATGGCCGGGCTGCGCGCGAGTTTGCAGCGCAAGTGAATGTCGGCATGGTTGGCATCAATGTGCCGATCCCAGTGCCGGTGAGCTATCACACATTCGGAGGCTGGAAGCGCTCTGCCTTCGGCGACACCAATCAGCACGGTCCAGAAGGCGTCCGGTTCTGGACCAAGATCAAGACCGTCACTTCGCGCTGGCCGGAAGGTGATATTGGCGACCAGGCCTTCATCATTCCGACGATGGGTTAGGCTTTATTCCGGTGCCCTGCGCACCGGAACTTCAAATCCGCAAATGTCGAGCATTTCAGGCGGCTTGCGATAGAAGAAGTCTTCTTCTCGCACGCGCTTCGCCGTTTTGGCGTCCTCGAAGGCCTGCGTCGGCATTGCCTGGATTTGGTAGGCCGGACGGATGGCGGGGTCCATGTCCGCTGCAACCGTCATCGACATAATCTCATCGCCTTGATCAGGGGCTTGAATCACCCCGCTTTCAATCGCGCGAACGCCGCGCTTCAATTTCTGAACGTATTGCATGCCGTCGATCACGCGCCCGAAAACTGTGAGATTTCGATCGAGATACCTCTGGGCATCAAGCACGATGTAAAACTCGGTGCCGCCACTATCTGGATCATTATCGCGCGCCATCGCGAGGGCGCCTGGGCAATGGAGCAACCATTCCGTGCCCAAGGTCTCGCTACGACCCACGGCGAATCCATCAATATGCCCCACGACCGGTGCGAATAAGTCAGCATTTCCAAGCGGAATGAAGGCCGCCTCCGATAACGGGCGGTCATTTTCATTTTCGACAGTCGGGTACTGCTCAATCACCGCTTCATCTTGCAGGCCGCCCTGGGCCACAAATGCATCAATGACGCGATAGAAACGGATACCATTGTACACATCATCTCGGACAAGTTGTCGGAACTGCCCGGCATTTTTGGGCGCGAAATCCGGGTTCAGCTCAATAACAATATCGCCATAAGTGGTCTCCACCAGGATCAGGTTCTCCGGTGAGACATCTCGCCAGTCTGGCGCGAGAGCTGAGGCGATTTCCTCTTCCGTGAGCTCTACCTTCACCGCGTCCTGCGCTTGGCAGGCTGAGGTAATCGACAAAGCAAGCGCGCCAAAAAGCAAAGACCGCATGAGGAAGCTCCGAATATCTGTTCTGGCGCGAGCCTAGCTAGGGCGAGATGCTTTGGCCAGAGCGCTTGCCTCAAGGTCATTCTTGCGACAGCTGAACCGCCCCGTTACCAGAGGGCCATGACGAAAACCGGCTATGAACCTCTGACCTCGATTGATGCGATTACGGCTGGACTGGCCTCTGTCGGCTATATCTCGACCCGCGAAATCTCTACTGCGATTTATCTCGCGCACAATTTACGCAAACCCATTCTGATCGAAGGCCCGGCGGGGGTTGGAAAAACCGATCTCGCCGCCTCCATGGCGCGCTATCTCGATGTCTCTCTGAACCGACTGCAGTGTTATGAAGGGCTCGATGAAGGCAAAGCGCTGTATGAGTGGAAATACGGCAAGCAGCTGCTCTACACCCAGCTTTTGAAAGAGAAACTGGGCGAAGTGATGGACGGCGCAGGAACGCTGAATGCCGCTTTTGATAAGCTGACCTCGTTCGAAGATCTGTTCTATTCAGAAACCTTCCTAGAGCCACGTCCGCTCCTGACCGCGATGAAGCAAGGCAAGGGCTCGGTCCTGTTGATCGACGAGATCGATAAGTCTGATGAAGAGTTTGAAGCTTATTTGCTTGAGGTCCTCTCAGACTATCAGGTGACCGTCCCTGAGATTGGTACGATCCGCGCGCAAGTCCCGCCGCTGGTGATCCTGACCTCGAACAATATCCGCGAGCTTGGTGACGCTTTGAAGCGCCGCTGTCTGCATCTGCACATCGATTTCCCTAAAGCGGAACGCGAGCAGGCCATTGTTCGCGCGCGCGTGCCTGATGTTTCAGATGCGTTGCTGAAGCAGCTGGTCGACTTCGTTCAAGGTCTTCGCGATCTCGATATTCGCAAGCGGCCCTCGATTTCGGAAACCGTCGATTGGGCGCGTACGCTCCTCTTGATGCACGCTACAGAGCTTGATGAGGACATGGTCCGCTCGACGTTGAACGTTCTGCTCAAGCATGAAAGCGACATCCAAGCGGTCGACAAAGATGTACGCACATTGGCCCGAGCCGCTGCATCGGCGACTTAAATGGCTGAACAAGTCCTCACCGACTTTATTCGCGCGCTCCGTTCAGCGGATGTGCGCGTTTCGACGGGTGAGGCGATTGATGCAGCCGAAGCGGTCAAACTGATCGGGTATGCGGATCGACAGCGGCTTCTTGATACGCTGCGCTGCGTACTCGCAAAATCGCCGACGGAGAAAGAAGCGCATGATCGCTTGTTTGATCTCTATTTCTCTCGTCAGCCCGTCCCGCAAAGTGAGCCACCGGCGCAGGACGATTCAGAGGAATCGTCATCGGAGGGCGAGGGGCCGGGCGATCTTCTCGACTTACTAGAGAATGGCGACGAGACCGCGATTGCAATGGCGATGGAGCGGGCAGGGCAAGACGCCGGTCTTCAAGAGATCCGCTTCTCAACACAGGTCTCATATTTTGCGCAGCAAATGATGAAATCTCTCGGGCTAGAACGCCTCGAAGGTGAAATGATGCAAGCCTTCCGTGAGCGAACCGAAGAGGGCCAGGCTTATGCCGAAGAGCTGATCGAGGGGCGAAAAGACATGTTCTCGCGCGCCCGCGAGCATGCCAAACAGGCCTTTGAGACCTACGGTGCTGGCGCCACGCTCGCCTTCCGGGAAGATGTCCTTGCCGAAACCGCGCTTACTGCTCTCGATGTGCGCGATTTGGGGCGAATGCAGGTCCTTGTTCAGAAAATCGCCAAACGCCTCGCTGTGAAACATTCGCGTCGCCGGCGCAAAAAGAATCGCGGTCAGCTGGACGTTCGAAAGACCCTGCGTGCGAATGCAGGCTTTGACGGCGTGCCATTTGATCTCGCCTGGAAACAGACCAAGCGGGATCGTGCAAAAATCGTGGCGGTCTGTGATGTGTCGGGATCCGTTGCGCGGGTGGTCCGGTTCTTCTTGATGCTGCTTTATAGCTTGAACGAAGTTGTTCCAGACATTGAATCTTTCGCGTTTTCCGGGCGATTGGAAGATGTTGGCGATACGCTGGCGACAGATGACTTCGCTGCGGCGATGGACAAAATCGTCAATTCGATTGGCATGAGCTCAACCGACTATGGTCAGTCGCTCTCCGACCTCAAGATGAACCATTGGAATACGCTTGATCGGCGGACAACACTGATTGTGCTCGGCGATGGACGGTCGAACTATGGCGATCCACGCCTAGACCTGTTTCGTGAGGCGGCCGGACGCGTGAAGCGCGTCATTTGGTTGACGCCGGAAGGCGAGAGTCTCTGGGGCAGCGGCGATAGCGAGTTGCCGCGCTACCGCCCGCACTGCCATACGATGAAGCAAGTCACGACGATTAAAGACCTAGAGCGCTTCATCCAAAATGCGCTCTAG
>JBCBGJ010000025.1:8008-12908 GCA_038526925.1 Pseudomonadota bacterium | reverse complement strand
CCGGACGGCCCTCTAACGTCGAAGCTACAAAAGATCCAAGTTGGTGACAAAGTCCTACTCGAGAAACAGTAAAGGCGTTTGCCTGGCACCAATGCGTCGTGGACGAGCGTGCCAACCGGCTTTTTCCCGAGTAGGACTTTGTCACCAACTTGGATCTTTTGTAGCTTCGACGTTAGAGGGCCGTCCGGCACTTTGATCGAGTAAAACTCAAGCGTGTCGTCCCAGTTTGGGCTCGCAACAGAATAGGCCCGCAAGAGCGGTTTTCCATTATCACCCATCAGGCCGATCATAATGAATTCACCAGATCGGAACCGGAAGCTCGCAGGCCGCGTAATCGTGAATTTGAACAAGCGATCCGTATAGTGGTGCACAGAAAGCACCGTCTCTTCGGTCGGGGCGTTGGGATTCACTTTTTTCGCGGGCGCTTCGGCAGCTGCAGTCATCGCGATCTCCTAAGAACGATTCTCAAACGCCGCAGATGTATGATCTGACCGCGCATTGCAAGGGTTCGAATGAACGCATTAGCAGAGCTAAAACTATCCGGGGAAGTCCCTAGAGCGGAAATTCGCCCGCGACCCAGTTCACATCTTCGTTTGTCGTCTCGGTTAGAACGCCGAGCTCATAGATATTCTCATACCCATAACCGTAGAGATTGATGAAGGTCGGAATGTTCAAAGCGAGCGAGACCCGTTTCAACGGGATCGGCTCAGCATCATCGCTGAAATTATTGTTGCAATAGATCAGCACCCGCGTGTCTTTATTTGGGATGATCTCTGCCAGTTTCTCATCGGTGAAGTCGGAGAATGGCAGGTTCACCGCGCCCTCAATATGGCCAAGCTCAAACGCATATCGGCTGCGGGCATCCAGGATAATTGTGTTCGGCGCGTCCGCCATATCGTTGAAGGCTTCCAAGCTGAGCAAGCGGTCTTCGCGCACTTGAAACACTTCGTCGCTGAGATCGAGGAAGCCGCCAAAGTCTACATCGGCCGGTGGCAGCTCTTCTTGAGCGCTCGCCGCAAGGCCAATTCCGATAAAGGTCGCGATCGCTAAAAGACCGCAAATCAGGCTATTTCGAACACCGTTTCTTCGGCCACGCATATTGGGCTCCATTCTCTGCCCCGCGCGTTGGGTATCGCTTTATTGTGGCAGGATTGCGCACCAAATTCGGTCTTAGCGCCCCAATGCCTCTTCCCAATGATAGCGGCACAGGGAGACATAAACCTCTTTGCCCACGCTGACTTGCTCGCCCGATTGGATGGCCTTGCCATTTTCGTCCAAGCGGGCGGTCATGATCGCCTTCTTCCCGCAATGGCAGATCGTGCGCGCCTCACGCAAATCATCCGCAATTGCGAGCAGCGCTGCTGAACCCTCGAACAACTCACCTTGAAAGTCAGTTCTCAACCCATAGCAAAGAACCGGGAGTTTGAGCTTGTCCCCCACCCGCGCCAATTGCCAGACTTGGTCTTTGGTCAGAAATTGCGCCTCGTCGAAAAAGATGACGCTGAGCTTATTTTTCGCATGCTCTTTCTCGATGGCCTCAAACAAATTTGTGTCAGCGCGATAAAGATGAGCGTCCGCCTCTAAGCCAATGCGAGACTCGATCATGCCCGATCTGGCATCCTGATCTGCGCCATAGTGCCCAGATGTCCAGAGCATTACAGCCATACCCCTTTCCTTATAGTTATAGGCGGCTTGCAATAAAATCGCGGACTTCCCAGCGTTCATTGCGCTATAAGTGAAATAGAGTTTGGACATGAGCTGAACTTAGACGATTCTTGGGGCCAAAAAAATAGCGATAGAGGCGTAGATCAGACTGTTGGAAATTCGACCAAATTGCGAGCTCTGCGACTGCGATCTGCCACCAGATTCCCCGAAGGCGATGATCTGCACTTATGAATGCACTTACTGTTCAGACTGCGTGGATGGACCGCTTGAGAATGTCTGCCCGACCTGTGGCGGCGGGTTTGCCCCCCGTCCGATCCGTCCCAAGAAGAACTGGCGCGACGGCAAATCTCTCGGCCTGGAACACCACCCCGCGAGCGACAAGCGATATCACTCCCCTTACCCAAAGGAAGATCTTGAAGCGCACGTCGCTCGGATCAAAGATGTGCCACCAGAAGATCGCTAACCCAACAGAAGGGATAGAGCATGGCGGACACAGGCAATTTCCCTTCACTCCCGAGCCAACCAGCTGACACGCCTTGGCCAACCGATACTTGGCCGACGGGCGACTTGCAGGCACAAACGGATCAAGCCGGCTTAACCCAGCTGCTCGACCACGCCTTTTCCAATCCAGACGATCTTGGAAAGACCTCCGCCTTCCTCGCCGTTCAGGGCGGGAGGATCGTGTCAGAGCACTACAATGAAGGCTTTGGGCCGAATGAGACCTATCATTCCTGGTCAATGGCCAAATCGATGACCCATGCTCTGATCGGGATTGCCATGGGAGACGATCTCTTAGACATCCACGCGCCAGCTACAGTTGCTGAATGGCAAGGCACAGACGATCCGCGCGCAGCGATTACGGTTGAGCATTTACTGCGCATGATCTCCGGCCTGCAATTCACCGAGGATTATGAAGATTCAGGCATCTCCCACACGATCGAGATGCTGTTCGGAGCGGGCAAAGAGGATGTCGCGCACTACGCAGCATCTAAACCGCTTGAGCACCCGGTCGGCTCCTTCTGGTCTTATTCGAGCGGCACGACCAATATCCTTTGCCGCTTGCTGGCCAATACACTCGGGGTCGACCAGGCCGGGTTTGAAACATTTTTGCGCGGACACCTGCTTGATCCCATAGGCATGAAATCGGCGATCCCGAAATTTGATGCTGCTGGAACCTTTATTGGATCGAGTTTCTGTTTTTGCACGGCACGCGACTTTGCCCGCTTTGGCCTGCTCTATCTTCGCGGCGGCGTTTGGAATGGCGCCCGCATTCTTCCTGAAGGATGGGTGGACCATGCACGGACGCCGACGCCAAATGTGCCGCCTGAAGAGCCGATGGGCTACGGCGGTCAGTGGTGGTTGGGGCTCGCGGGTCCAGGCAGCTTTTCCGCCAATGGCTATGACGGACAATACATCGTCATCGTTCCGGAAAAGGATCTTATCCTCGTCCGTCATGGCATGTCAGAGGCTCGGAAAGACAATGTTCGCGCTTGGCTGGCAGACGTCGCTTCTTGTTTTGAGGCGCTTTAGGCTGGTCGCAAATAAAGCTGACCATCATGCTCGATAAGCTCCGGCGCCGTCGCCAAAGCCCGGCATTTTTGTTCAGCATTCTCGCCGGTGCGAAGATCAAAATGATAGCCGTGCCAGGGACAGGTTAGCTGGCCGTGTTCGTTGATGGCGCTTTCCTCGAGCGGTCCCAATAGATGCGTACAAACCGCGCTGTGAACCAGCCACGCTCCGTCATGCTTTCGAACACAGAAGCGGCCCGTTTCCATTTCAACCGTATGAACCGTCTCGGGATCCAGCTCAGCGGTCGCTCCCACCAAAACATCGGTCGCGCTTGGCGTAATCGCACCCCACCGCTTCCGATCGTCTAAAGCGCCCTGCCGACCCAGCATCAGGCCCTGATCCTCGTCGTAGAGGGTTGCATATTGCTGCTGCATGTAAGCGAGGATCATCTCAGCGCCGGTCTCATTGTCTGGCGCCTCTGGGAGGTAGAACCGGACATCGACCTCGATCTCATCGTCCTCAATTTTTGTCGCTTGGGTGTGGATCTCAATCCCTGTCCCGGGCCCGGAGTACACTGTCGACACCCAATAATGCCGATCGCTCTCAACCAGAAGATCGAGCAATTGATGGGATGCGGGCGACCCGTCCGGCAGACCAATTTTGGCGCGCCAGCCCCAGGCCCCGCTATCGATCAGGTCAATCGACGAAAACGAAGAAGAATGGACATAAGGAAGGTGTTTCCAATCATACGCATTCACCATCATCCGAGCCAGGTTGATGGGCAATCGGCGGACATAGTTTCCGAGATAGTGGAGGCCCGAAACTCGGTCAAAATCGATGGCGTTCGGACGCGCTTCAGACAGCGATTGCTCCGTCTCTGTCAGCATTTTCTAATGCCTCCACTCAGCCTCGTTTAAACGCCCGCAACCTCACTGGCAGCCGCTTCAGCTTTCACCCACTTGATGAAGGCGCGAACGTCTTCGGTTAGGTGCCGACCTTTAGGCCAAACCAGCCAATAGCCATAATCAACACTAATTGATCCATCCGCAAACGGCGCAACAAGTCGGCCTGCGGCGATATCCGCTGACGCAATCGCGCGCTTCGCAAGCACGACGCCGCGACCGGTCGCTGCCGCCTCAATGGCGAGCGCTGACTGATTGAAACGAGGGCCGCGCGTGCCGTCCACATCGGCGCCTGCACCGCGGGCTTTCAGCCAGCTGGTCCAATCCGGGCAAGATGGATCAACCTCTGCGCTGACATCATGAATGAGCGTATGTTTGGCGAGATCTGCGGGTTTCCGGATCGCCTCGCTGCCATCCAAGAGGCGCGGCGAGCAAACTGGCAACACAGTTTCATCGAGCAGTTTTTCTGCTTTTAATCCATCATAGTCGCCGGCCCCATATCGGATTGCAAAGTCGGCGTCGGCCGTGGTGAAGTCCGTCAAACCGCTATCAGCGCTAACCCAGGCTTCAACGCCGGGATAAGCGTTGTGGAACCCATCCAGACGCGGCGCGAGCCACTTAGCCGCGAAGCTTGGGGCAGAGCTGACCATGACCCGGCCTTTGCGCGCTGGGGCCTGCATAATGCGGCCAGCTTCCGCGATCTGATCAAATGCCTCGCGCACCAACGGCAGCGCCGCTTGCGCGGCATCGGTGAGCAACACGCTGCGTCCGGTTCGCTTAAACAAAGGCGTTCCAGCATAGTCCTCGAGTTGCCGGATATGCTG